>NZ_JBEOUE010000033.1:0-71052 GCF_040303965.1 Streptomyces sp. NPDC094032
AAGCTAAGCCTTTCAGCGCCGATGGTACTGCAGGGGGGACCCTGTGGGAGAGTAGGACGCCGCCGAACAATCATTGTGGGAAAGCCCCGCACCTTCATGGTGCGGGGCTTTTCTGCGTTTACGGGGCCCCTGTGCATCCGGCGCCCGTGGCTGAGGGTAAGGTCATGGGGCACATCGTCAACTCGCTCCCACAGGAGGCCCCCGGGTGGAGGTCCAGGAGACTCGCGTTCAGACGGACCGGGTCCTCACCATCCCCAACATCCTCAGCATGGCTCGCCTCGTCGGCGTGCCGCTCTTCCTGTGGTTGATCCTCCGGCCTGTGTTCGGCGGTCCCAACAGTGACGGCTGGGCTCTGCTCGTCCTGGCCCTGAGTGGTGTCAGCGACTATCTCGACGGGAAGCTGGCCCGGCGCTGGAACCAGATCAGCAACCTCGGCCGGCTGCTCGATCCGGCCGCCGACCGGCTGTACATCCTTTCCACGCTCGTCGGACTCACCTGGCGGGAGATCCTTCCGCTGTGGCTCACCGCCGTGCTCCTGGCCCGCGAGCTGATGCTGCTGGTCGCGGTGGGAATCCTCCGCCGGCACGGGTATCCGCCGCCGCAGGTGAACTTCCTCGGGAAAGCTGCCACTTTCAACTTGATGTACGCGTTCCCGCTGCTGCTGCTCAGTGACGGAACGGGCTGGCTTTCGTCACTCGCTGAAGTTTTCGGGTGGGCCTTCGCCGGATGGGGTACAACTCTGTATTGGTGGGCAGGGATCCTCTACGTGGTCCAGGTCCGTCGACTCGTGAAGGCGGATACCGCGGCCGATTGAGCCCGTCCGTCCCGTGCCGTGCAGCGTCGCCGGCAGGAACGAGGACGCCCGAGGGCCCGCAAGCGGACAGGTGAAGTCGGCAGGACCGTCGTCTCTTCAAGGAGGACGCTTCCGACATGAAGGCCGTCGTGATGGCCGGTGGCGAGGGCACCCGCCTGCGCCCCATGACCTCGAGCATGCCCAAGCCTCTCCTGCCGGTGGTCAACCGGCCGATCATGGAGCATGTCCTGCGACTGCTCAAGAGGCACGGTCTCAACGAGACCGTCGTCACCGTGCAGTTTCTCGCTTCGCTCGTCCGCAATTACTTCGGGGACGGCGAAGAGCTCGGAATGGAGCTCACGTACGCGAACGAGGAGAAACCACTCGGCACCGCGGGGAGTGTGAAGAACGCCGAGGAGGCGCTGAAGGACGACGCCTTCCTCGTCATCTCGGGGGACGCGCTCACCGATTTCGACCTCAGCGACCTGATCGCCTTCCACAAGGAGAAGGGCGCCCTTGTCACCGTCTGTCTGACACGGGTGCCCAATCCGCTGGAATTCGGCATCACGATCGTCGACGAGGAAGGGAAAGTCGAACGCTTCCTGGAGAAGCCGACCTGGGGTCAGGTCTTCTCCGACACGGTGAACACGGGCATCTACGTCATGGAGCCCGAGGTCTTCGACTACGTCGAGGCGGATGTTCCCGTCGACTGGTCGGGTGATGTCTTCCCCCAGCTCATGAAGGAAGGCAAGCCGATCTACGGCTATGTCGCCGAGGGCTACTGGGAGGACGTGGGCACCCACGAGAGCTATGTGAAGGCCCAGGCGGACGTCCTGGAGGGCAAGGTCCACGTCGACATCGACGGCTTCGAGATCTCCCCGGGCGTCTGGGTCGCCGAAGGGGCCGAGGTCCACCCCGACGCCGTACTGCGCGGGCCGCTGTACATCGGCGACTACGCCAAGGTGGAGGCCGCGGCGGAGATCCGCGAGCACACCGTGATCGGATCCAACGTCGTGGTCAAGAGCGGCGCCTTCCTGCACAAGGCCGTCATCCACGACAACGTCTACGTCGGGCCGCAGAGCAATCTGCGCGGCTGTGTGATCGGCAAGAACACCGACGTCATGCGGGCAGCCCGGATCGAGGACGGGGCCGTCATCGGGGACGAGTGCCTGATCGGTGAGGAATCGATCGTGCAGGGCAACGTCCGGGTCTACCCGTTCAAGACCATCGAGGCCGGCGCCTTCGTCAACACCTCCGTCATCTGGGAGTCCCGGGGCCAGGCGCATCTCTTCGGCGCGCGCGGGGTCTCCGGCATCCTCAACGTGGAGATCACGCCCGAGCTGGCCGTCCGGCTGGCCGGCGCGTACGCCACCACGCTGAAGAAGGGCGCGACGGTCACCACCGCGCGCGACCACTCGCGCGGCGCGCGGGCGCTCAAGCGAGCGGTGATCTCCGCCCTGCAGGCCAGCGCCATCGACGTACGGGATCTGGAGAACGTGCCGCTGCCGGTGGCGCGGCAGCAGACGGCGCGCGGCAGCGCGGGCGGGATCATGGTGCGGACGTCGCCGGGTGTGCCGGACTCCGTGGACATCATGTTCTTCGACGAGCGGGGCGCGGACCTGTCGCAGGCCGGGCAGCGGAAGCTGGACCGGGTCTTCGCGCGCCAGGAGTACCGGCGGGCGTTCCCCGGGGAGATCGGCGACCTGTCCTTCCCGGCCAGCGTCTTCGACTCGTACACCGGGTCGCTGCTGCGGAACGTGGACACCTCGGGGATCGCCGAGGCCGGGCTGAAGGTCGTCGTGGACGCCTCCAACGGCAGTGCGGGGCTCGTGCTGCCCAGTCTGCTCGGGCGGCTCCAGGTGGACTCGCTCACGATCAACCCGGGTCTGGACGAGGCCCGGCCGACCGAGTCGGCGGAGAGCCGGCGGGCCGGTCTCGTACGGCTCGGGGAGATCGTGGCGTCGGCGCGGGCGGCCTTCGGGGTGCGTTTCGACCCGGTCGGGGAGCGGCTCTCGCTGGTGGACGAGCGTGGGCGGATCATCGAGGACGACCGGGCGCTGCTGGTCCTGCTCGACCTGGTGGCGGCCGAGCGGAGGTCCGGGCGGGTCGCCCTGCCCGTGACGACCACGAGGATCGCCGAGCAGGTCGCGGCGTACCACGGCACGCAGGTCGAGTGGACGACCACCTCGCCCGACGACCTCACGAGGGTCGGGCGCGAGGAGTCGACGATCTTCGGCGGGGACGGCCGGGGCGGCTTCATCGTGCCGGAGTTCAGCAGCGTCTTCGACGGGGCGGCTGCGTTCGTACGGCTGATCGGGTTGGTGGCGCGTACCCAGCTCACGCTCAGCCAGATCGACGCGCGGATTCCGCGGGCCCATGTGCTGAAGCGGGACATCGCGACACCGTGGGCCGTGAAGGGGCTGGTGATGCGCCGGGTGGTGGAGGCCGCCGGGGACCGGTCGGTGGACACGACCGACGGGGTTCGGGTGGTGGAGGCCGACGGGCGCTGGGTGATGGTGCTGCCCGACCCGGCCGAGGCCGTCACTCATCTGTGGGCGGAGGGACCGGACGACGCCTCGGCGCAGGCTCTGCTCGACGAGTGGTCGGCGGTCGTCGACAGCGCAGGTCAGTAGGGGGACGCGGGACGCGTGGGCCCATCGGGCCGGGAGGTGCCCGCGGGCGCCTCCCGGTTCGGGGCGGGGGCCATTCGGCGGTAGGCCGTGCGACGTGCGACGATGTGCGGCATGTCGCAGCAGCCCCCCGTTCGGAGCACAGGTTCACCCCCTCCGCGCCCGGACGCGTCCATGTCGCTGCTGAACAACGTGATCGACCACGCGCTGGACGACGGATACGCGGAGGCCTCGGCGCGTCGTGCCGCGGAGGGCGGCGGGCTGCCCCGTACGACCCGGGCCAAGCTGGGTCTCGCGGCCGGTCTGGTGCTCGCCGCGGCCGTGGTGACGCTGGGTGCGGCCGAGGCGCGGGTTTCGGCGCCGGTCGTCGCCAAGGAGCGGCAGGATCTGATCGACCGGATCGAGTCGGAGACCTCGGCGGCCGACAAGCTGGAGCAGGACGTCGAGCGGCTGCGCGGTGAGGTCGGCGAGCGGCAGCGCAAGGCGCTGGAGCAGCACGGCGGCGATCAGGGCGAGCTGGTGGCGCTGCTGTCGGGGGCGACCCCGGTGCACGGCCCCGGGGTGAAGCTGGTCGTGGACGACGCCAAGGGCGCCGATTCCGGCGGTGGCGGGCCACGGGAGAGCGCCGGCTTCTCGGACACCGGGCGGGTGCGCGACCGTGACATGCAGCGGATCGTCAACGGGCTGTGGGAGTCGGGCGCGGAGGCCGTCGCGATCAACGGGCAGCGGCTGACCGCGCTGTCGGCGATCAGGGCCGCGGGCGACGCCATACTGGTCGACAACAAGCCGCTGGTGCCGCCGTACACCGTTCTCGCCGTGGGCGACGGGAAGCGTCTGAGCACCGCGTTCCAGGACAGCGCCGACGGTCAGTACCTGCACGCGCTGCAGGAGAACTTCGGGATCCGCACGAGCATCTCGGCCGAGGGCGACGTCCGTCTGCCGGCCGCGCCGAGCCTGATCGTACGTACAGCAGAGCCGAGGGGAGCCGGGGCGGCCAAGGCCACCGGGCGGGCCACGGCCGACACAGGGAAGGGCACATCTTGATCGCCGTACTGGGCCTGATCGTGGGAGTCGTGGTCGGACTGTTGGTCCGGCCCGAGGTTCCGGCGGTGGTCGAGCCCTATCTTCCGATCGCCGTGGTCGCCGCCCTGGACGCGGTCTTCGGCGGCCTGCGGGCCATGCTCGACGGGATCTTCGTCGACAAGGTCTTCGTGGTGTCGTTCCTGTCGAACGTGGTGGTGGCCGCGCTGATCGTCTTCCTCGGCGACAAGCTGGGCGTGGGCGCGCAGTTGTCGACCGGTGTGGTCGTCGTCCTCGGCATCCGGATCTTCTCCAACGCGGCCGCCATCCGGCGGCACGTGTTCCGGGCGTGAGGCCGATGAGCGAGCACGACGGGAAGAACGAGCGCGAGGAGCGCGACGCCAACGGCGGGGACCAGGCGCCGCTTCCGGAGGAGCGGCCGTCGGTGGCCGCCGAGGGTGCGGGACAGCGGGACGAGCCTGCGGCCGAGGCTCCGGCCCGGCCCGGGATCTCCGGCCGGCAGCGGCTCGCGGCGAGTCTGTGGCCGCCCCGGGTGACCCGGGCCCAACTGGTGGTCGCGCTGCTGCTGTTCGTGCTCGGGCTCGGTCTGGCCATCCAGGTCAGCTCCACCAGCGACAACAGCGCGCTGCGCGGTGCCCGCCAGGAGGACCTGGTGCGGATCCTCGACGAGCTCGACGACCGCACGCAGCGCCTGGAGGACGAGAAGACGCGGCTCGACAGCCAGCGCTCGGAGCTGGAGTCCAGCTCGGACCAGGCCGAGGAGGCCCGGAAGCAGACCCAGGAGAAGCAGCAGCAGCTCGGCATCCTGGCCGGCACGGTCGCCGCCGAGGGGCCCGGTATCACCCTGACGATCACGGACGCCGGCGGCGCGATCGAGTCGGACATGCTGCTCGACGCGATCCAGGAGCTGCGTGCCGCGGGCGCGGAGGCCATCCAGGTCAACGGCGTCCGGGTGGTCGCGGACAGCTACTTCACAGGAAGTGGCAGCGACATGCGGATCGATGGAACGAAGGTGGCCGCTCCGTACGTCTTCAAGGTCATCGGCAAGCCGGAGGATCTGGAGCCCGCGCTCAACATCCCCGGCGGAGTCGTCCAGACACTGGAGAAGGAGCAGGCCACGGCCACGGTGCAGCGTTCCGGGAAGATCGTCGTCGACGCCTTGCGGCCCGCGAAGCGGCCTGACTACGCTCAGTCGTCCTCGCAGTGAGGCGGGGGGCGATGAGGGTCACGCGACAAGGGCACGACGTTGCGGGGGGTCGCCGCACCACATGGGTGGTGCGTGGTGGAAACTGTCGAGTGGTTACGGACGTTGTGAAGATGTCCGGGTCGGCAGGTGTATTGAGTCAGGGTTCGTCCTGCCCCACGGGCGGGTCTGTTTCGGTCAAGGGGAATCGCCCGTGAAGTGGTTTTCGAAGTTGTTCGGCAAGAGCGCAAGCGAGGACGGCGGCAACGCCAGGCACCGCGCGCCGCGCCACGCCCAGAGCGAGGAACAGGGCGGCGAGCGCCCCCTCTTCCGCGACGAGCTCGGCGGCCAGGGCGGTGACATTCCGGGCACACAGGGCGCGTCGTCTGTTGACCCTGCCGGTGCCGCGCGCATAGGTTTCGGGGAACTATCAACCTCAGGTACGGGTGGAGGGTTTGTGCCCGACCCGTACGCGACACAGACCTCCGCGGGGCAGCCGCGGCAGGAGGACGCGTCCATGCCGGTGTGTACGAGGTGCGGTCACCGCAATACGGCGGACAGCCGCTTCTGCTCGCACTGCGGTGCGCCGCTGCGCGGCGGGGTGGCTCCGGAGCGTGCCTCCGAGACCACCTCGACGATCTCCATCTCGGGCCTGGAGGCCTACGACGCGGAGGTCACCGGCCAGATTCCGTCGCTGTCGGCCGAGGCGCTGGCGGCGGTCGAGGCCCTTCCGGGCGGTGCGGCGCTGCTGATCGTGCGCCGCGGTCCGAACTCGGGCAGCCGCTTCCTTCTGGACGGCGAGCTGACCACGGCCGGCCGGCATCCGCAGAGCGACATCTTCCTGGACGACGTGACCGTCTCGCGTCGCCACGTGGAGTTCCGTCGGCAGCCGAACGGCACCTTCACGGTGTCGGACGTCGGCAGCCTCAACGGCACCTACGTCAACCGGGAGCCGATCGACTCGGTCGTGCTCTCCAACGGTGACGAGGTGCAGATCGGCAAGTACCGGCTCGTGTTCTTCGCGAGCCAGCGGGGCGTGTGACGCCCCGGAGAACCTTCAGGGAAGGTCCATGCTGCGAACACCTACGGGCGGTGCCGGTCACGGCACCGCCACCGCGGGCGAAAGTCTGGTCAGCATCGGCACGGTGCTGAGCCGGCTGCGTGACGAGTTTCCCGAAGTGACCATCTCCAAGATCCGGTTCCTGGAGGCCGAGGGGCTCGTCGAGCCCCAGCGCACGGCCTCCGGATACCGGAAGTTCAGTCCGCGGGACGTGGAGCGGCTCGCCCAGATCCTGCGGATGCAGCGGGACCACTATCTTCCGCTGAAGGTCATCCGCGAGCATCTGGAGGCCCTGGAGCGCGGGGAGCAGATCAAGCTGCCCTCGCCCAGTCCACAGCGGGACCTGGTCGACGGGGCCTGGGACGCGGAGGGCGAGCCTCCCACGGCCGCCCGGATCGGCCGTGCCGAGCTGCTCGCCGCCGCCGAGGTCACCGAGGTCGAGCTGGTCGAGTGGGAGTCGTACGGGCTGATCGCCCCGGCCGAGGGCGGCGGGTACGACGCCGAGACCGTCACGGTCGCCAAACTGGTGGCGGATCTGGGGCGATTCGGTCTGGAGCCCCGGCATCTGCGGGCCGTCAAGGCGGCCGCGGAGCGCGAGGCCGGGCTGGTCGAGCAGATGGTGGCGCCGCTGCGCCGGCACCGTAATCCGCAGACCAGGGCCCATGCCGAGGCGACCGCCAAGGAGCTCGCCGGGCTCTCCGTACGCCTCCACGCGGCACTGGTCCAGACCGCGCTGGGAGTGCGGCTGCAGTGATCGGCGGACGGCCCGACTACCCAAACCGGTCGGGCACGTCCTAGGGTTGCTGTGTGAACGAGCTCGACGTTGTGGGTGTCCGGGTGGAAATGCCCTCCAACCAGCCGATCGTGCTCCTGCGTGAAGTGGGAGGCGATCGGTACCTCCCCATCTGGATCGGACCGGGTGAGGCGACCGCGATCGCCTTCGCCCAGCAGGGCATGGCGCCTGCCAGGCCGCTGACGCACGACCTCTTCAAGGACGTGCTGGAGGCCGTGGGGCAGGAGCTCACCGAGGTCCGCATCACGGATCTGCGCGACGGGGTCTTCTACGCCGAGCTGGTCTTCGCCAGCGGTGTCGAGGTGAGTGCCCGGCCGTCCGACGCGATAGCCCTGGCCCTGCGCACCGGCACGCCGATCTACGGCAGTGACGGCGTGCTCGACGACGCGGGGATCGCGATTCCGGACGAGCAGGAGGACGAGGTGGAGAAGTTCCGCGAGTTCCTCGACCAGATCTCGCCGGAGGACTTCGAGACCGGCAATCAGTAGGCCCGTACGGCTGTGGCCGAAGAGCGCTCCGCGTGCATTCGAGTAGCCTTTCCCCGGAGAGGGGCACGTGAAACCACTCTCAGGGTGATTATCACTCGGCGTGCCGAGTGTGGCGATCGTTGACGCACCCCGAGTGACTGCCTACCTTCGAGTGGGCAGGTCAAGGACGGAGGGTCGGCGTGATGAGCAGCGGCGACGGTACGGCAGGGGGCTTCCTGGGGCGTGCCCCCGGGGAGAAGGGCCCGTATCCGCTTCACGGCAGTGCGGGCGACTTCGGCGGGGACGTGAGCGCCGGCCCGGAGTCCGTCGGCTACCGGGGCCCCACGGCCTGTGCGGCGGCCGGCATCACCTATCGGCAGCTGGACTACTGGGCGCGCACGGGGCTCGTCGAGCCGAGCGTGCGGCCCGCGTACGGGTCGGGGACGCAGCGTCTCTACAGCTTCCGCGACGTCGTGGTCCTGAAGATCGTCAAGCGCTTCCTGGACACCGGGGTCGCGTTGCAGAACATCCGGGCTGCCGTGCAGCACCTGCGCGCCCGGGGCTTCCGTGACCTGGAGCGGATGACGCTCATGAGCGACGGGGCCACGGTGTACGAGTGCTCCTCGCCGGACGAGGTCGTGGATCTGCTCCAGGGCGGCCAGGGCGTCTTCGGCATCGCCGTCGGAGTGGTGTGGCGGGACGTCGAGTCGGCGCTCTCGCAGCTGCACGGGGAGCGCATCGACACGGGCGAGACGCTCGTCGGGCACAACCCGGCGGACGAGCTGGCGCGGCGGCGGCGGGACCGGGCGGTCTGAGGGCCCGAGCACCCCGCATGCGCCGTCGGCGCGCGCGGGGTCCGTTGTCAGTGGCGTAGGGCAGCATCGGAGACGTGAGAGCCGCGCCCACCATCCTGCATCTCGACATGGATGCCTTCTTCGCCGCAGCGGAGCAGGCGTCGAAGCCGAGCCTGCGTGGAAAGCCGGTGGTGGTGGGCGGCCTCGGGCCGCGCGGGGTGGTGGCGACGGCCTCGTACGAGGCGCGGCGCTTCGGGGTGCACTCGGCGATGCCCATGGCGCAGGCGCGGCGGCTCGCGCCGAACGCGGCCTATCTGGTGCCCCGCTTCGCCTTCTACCGGGCGATCAGCGGGCAGGTCATGGAGCTGCTCGGGCGGCTCTCGCCGCTGGTCGAGCCGCTCAGCCTGGACGAGGCCTTCGTGGACCTGGAGGCCGGCGGGCTCGCGGACGACAGCGCGGGTGCGCGGGCGACGGGGGAGCGGCTGCGGCGGGACATCCTCGCGACGACCGGGCTCACCGGTTCGGTGGGGCTCGCCGGGTCCAAGATGCTCGCGAAGATCGCCTCGGAGGAGGCCAAGCCGGACGGGCTGCTGCTGATCGAGCCCGGTACGGAGCGGGAGCTGATCGGGCCGCGCTCGGTGCGGATCATCCCCGGTGTCGGGCCGGCCACCGGGGAGCATCTGCGGCGGGCCGGGATCACCACGGTCGCCGAGGTGGTGGAGGCGGGTGAGGACGAGCTCGTACGGCTCCTGGGGCGGGCGCACGGGGGCTCGCTGTACCTCATGGCCCTCGGGCACGACGACCGGCCCGTGGTGGCCGAGCGGGACGCCAAGTCGGTCTCCGTGGAGGACACCTTCGACGTGGATCTGCACGACCGGCTGCGGATCCGGCTGGAGGTGGAGCGGCTCGCGGAGCGGTGCGTGGCGCGGCTGCGGGGGTCGGGGCACTCGGGGCGGACCATCGTCCTGAAGGTGCGGAGGTACGACTTCTCGACGCTGACGCGCTCCGAGACGCTGCGGGGGCCGACGGACGATCCCGTGGTGGTGCGGGAGGCCGCGGCGCGGCTGCTCGACCTGGTGGACACCACGGGCGGGGTGCGGCTGCTGGGGGTCGGGGTGAGCGGGCTCGCCGACTACACGCAGGAGGACCTGTTCGCGCAGGCGGAGGCGGAGGCCCGCGCGGAGGCGGAGGCCCGGGAGGAGGCCGAGGGCGTCGCCGCGCCGCACGTCGCAGGCCCCGACGCGGCCGAGCCCGCCCCTCCCGCCGCGGCGGAGAGCGCGGAGCGGCACTGGGCGCCGGGGCGGGACGTGCGGCACGCGGAGTACGGGGCCGGGTGGGTGCAGGGGAGCGGGGTCGGGCGGGTCACCGTCCGGTTCGAGGAGCCGGGGGCGGTGGTGCCGGGGCGGGTGCGGACCTTCTCCGTGGACGATCCGGATCTGGAGCCTTCGGATCCGTTGCCGTTGGTCCGGGGGGAGGAGGCGGCTTGAGGCGGCACCCGCCGTGGGGCCCGCACCCGCTCTCAGGGGCCTCTACATGTCCTCCTGGCCCGCCAGGCGCCCGAAGTCCCTGGGAGAGGTGTCCTGGGGCGGTGGGGGCAGGGCGAGGCTGTAGTGGCGGTAGAGCTGGAGTTCCTGCTCGGGGGAGAGGTGACGGCCCACCCCGAAGTCGGGGGCGTCCTTGATGAGGGCGCGCTCGTACGGGATGTGGAGGCCGTCGCTCACCAGCTCGCTCGGCTCCAGGGGGACGAACGCGTCGCGGCTGAACAGGCCGGTGCGCACGGCGGCCCATTCGGGGACGCCCGTCGCGTCGTCCAGGTACACCTCGTCCACGGTCCCGATCTTGTGTCCGTTCCGGTCGTACGCCTTGCGGCCGATCAGGCTGCGCGGATCGATATCGGTCTGCACGGTCCCTCCAACTGGTCGCAACTGCTCTACACCCCTACGAAAGTGCACAACTGGGATGTCGGCCACTTGAGCGATGCCAGGCTCAACCGCGCTGGTAGGCTGGCTGTGGCTGTCGACCCTGCGCGGGAGAGTCCTCCGAAGAAACCTTTCGGTGGCGCCGAAGGAGCAAATCCTCCCCGGAATCTCTCAGGCCCCTGTACCGCGTGGACGAGGTCACTCTGGAAAGCAGGGCGGGCGTCGACGGCATCCGCTCTCACCGACGGTGAAAGCCGGTCGTGCCGTCAGGCATGGCCGGTGAAACTCTCAGGTTGAGATGACAGAGGGGGAGGCCGTCCGGGCACCCGCGCCGTGGTGCCCCTCGCAGGTCGTGACGACCAGGAGGCCCCCGCAGCATGACCGCCAACCGCATTCCGCTCTCCGAGCTCGAGCAGGGTATTCCCTTCGAGCAGCGGCACATCGGCCCCGACGCCGAGGCCCGCGCGAAGATGCTCGCCCAGGTCGGGTACGGCTCGCTCGACGAGCTGACGGCCGCGGCCGTGCCGGACGTCATCAAGAACGCCGAGGCGCTCGGCCTGCCGGCCGCCCGCACCGAGGCCGAGGTCCTGGCCGAGCTGCGCGAGCTGGCCGACCGCAACCAGGTCCTCGCCCCGATGATCGGTCTCGGCTACTACGGCACGTTCACTCCGCCGGTCATCCTCCGCAACGTCATGGAGAACCCGGCCTGGTACACCGCGTACACGCCGTACCAGCCCGAGATCTCGCAGGGCCGGCTGGAGGCCCTGCTCAACTTCCAGACGATGGTCGCCGACCTCACCGGTCTGCCCACCTCCGGCGCCTCGCTGCTCGACGAGGGCACCGCGGCCGCCGAGGCCATGGCGCTGTCCCGCCGGGTCGGCAAGGTGAAGAACGGCGTGTTCCTCATCGACGCCGACGCCCTGCCGCAGACCATCGCCGTCATCGAGACCCGCGCCGAGCCCACCGGGGTCGAGGTCGTCGTCGCCGACCTGTCGGCCGGCATCCCCGCCGAGATCGCCGAGCGCGGCGTCTTCGGTGTGCTGCTCCAGTACCCGGGTGCCTCCGGCGCCGTCCGGGACATCAAGCCCGTCATCGACCAGGCCCACGAGCTCGGCGCGATCGTCACCGTCGCCGCCGACCTGCTCGCGCTGACCCTGCTCGCCTCGCCCGGCTCGCTCGGCGCCGACATCGCCGTCGGCACCACCCAGCGCTTCGGCGTCCCCATGGGCTTCGGCGGCCCGCACGCCGGCTACATGGCCGTCCAGGACAAGCACGCCCGCTCGCTGCCCGGCCGCCTGGTCGGCGTCTCCGTCGACGCCGACGGCAACAAGGCGTACCGCCTGGCCCTGCAGACCCGCGAGCAGCACATCCGCCGCGAGAAGGCCACCAGCAACATCTGCACCGCCCAGGTGCTGCTCGCCGTCATGGCCGGCATGTACGCGGTCTACCACGGCCCGGAGGGGCTGAAGGGGATCGCGCGCCGTACCCACCGCTACGCCGCCATCCTCGCCGCCGGTCTGCGGGCCGGGGGCGTGGAGCTGGTCCAGGGCGCCTTCTTCGACACCCTGACCGCCCGCGTGCCGGGCCGCGCCGACGCCGTCGTCGCTGCCGCCCGTGAGGCCGGGGTCAACCTGTACCGCGTCGACGCCGACCGCGTGTCGATGTCCTGCGACGAGACCACCACCCGCGGCACGGTCGCCGCCGTCTGGGGCGCCTTCGGCGTCACCGCCGACATCGACGCCCTGGACGCCGCCACCGAGGACGCGCTGCCCGTCGACGCGCTGCGCTCGGACGCGTTCCTGACCCACCCGGTCTTCCAGTCGCACCGATCCGAGACCTCGATGCTGCGCTACCTGCGCCGCCTCTCGGACCGCGACTACGCGCTCGACCGCGGCATGATCCCGCTCGGCTCCTGCACCATGAAGCTGAACGCGACCACCGAGATGGAGCCGGTGACCTGGCCCGAGTTCGGCCAGATCCACCCCTTCGCCCCGGTCGAGCAGGCCGGCGGCTACCTCACGCTCATCACCGAGCTGGAGGAGCGTCTCGCCGAGGTCACCGGCTACGACAAGGTCTCCATCCAGCCGAACGCCGGTTCGCAGGGCGAGCTGGCCGGTCTGCTCGCCGTCCGCGCGTACCACCGCGCCAACGGCGACGAGCAGCGCACGGTCTGTCTCATCCCGTCCTCCGCGCACGGCACCAACGCCGCCTCCGCGGTGATGGCCGGCATGAAGGTCGTCGTCGTCAAGACCGCCGACGACGGCGAGGTCGACGTCGCGGACCTGCGCGCCAAGATCGAGCAGTACCGTGACGAGCTGTCCGTGCTGATGATCACCTACCCGTCCACGCACGGTGTGTTCGAGGAGCACGTCGCCGACATCTGCGCCGAGGTGCACGAGGCCGGCGGTCAGGTGTACGTCGACGGCGCCAACCTCAACGCGCTGGTCGGTCTCGCCAAGCCGGGCAAGTTCGGCGGCGACGTCTCGCACCTGAACCTGCACAAGACCTTCTGCATCCCGCACGGCGGCGGCGGCCCCGGCGTCGGCCCGGTCGGCGTCCGGGCGCACCTCGCCCCGTACCTGCCGAACCACCCGCTCCAGCCCACCGCGGGCCCGGAGACCGGCGTCGGCCCGATCTCGGCCGCCCCGTGGGGCTCCGCCGGCATCCTGCCGATCTCCTGGTCGTACGTGCGCCTGATGGGCGGCGAGGGCCTCAAGCGCGCCACCCAGGTGGCCGTCCTCGCGGCGAACTACATCGCCAAGCGTCTGGAGCCGCACTTCCCGGTGCTCTACACCGGTCCGGCCGGTCTGGTCGCCCATGAGTGCATCGTGGACCTGCGCCCGCTGTCCAAGGCGACCGGCGTCAGCGTCGACGACATCGCCAAGCGCCTGATCGACTACGGCTTCCACGCGCCGACCATGTCCTTCCCGGTGGCCGGCACGCTGATGATCGAGCCCACCGAGTCCGAGGACCTGACCGAGCTCGACCGCTTCTGCGACACGATGATCGCGATCCGCGGCGAGATCGAGAAGGTGGCCTCCGGCGAGTGGTCGGCCGAGGACAACCCGCTGCGCAACGCCCCGCACACCGCGGCCGCGCTGGGCGGCGAGTGGAACCACGCGTACACCCGTGACGAGGCGGTCTTCCCGGCCGGTGTCTCGGCCGCCGACAAGTACTGGCCGCCGGTCCGCCGGATCGACGGCGCCTTCGGCGACCGCAACCTGGTCTGCTCCTGCCCGCCGCTGGACGAGTACGACAACTGAGCGGGACCCTGAGCACGACGTAAGGGCCGGTCCGGAGTTTCTCTCCGGGCCGGCCCTCGGCGTTTCTCAGGGTGGCTCAGGCCGCCGTCGTCACGCTGGCCGCCGTCAGCGGCCGGTGCGGGGCGATGATCTGGCCGTCCGGCAGCAGCTCACCGGTGTCCTCGAAGAGCAGGACCCCGTTGCAGAGCAGGCTCCAGCCCTGCTCCGGGTGGTGTGCCACGAGTCGTGCCGCCTCACGGTCGGCGGAGTGGGCGGTGGGACAGGCGGGCTGGTGCTGGCACATGGGTGGGTTCTCTCGCTGCGTCGTGGTGGATGTCCTGCGGCTCTTCGGATGCATCGCCGCCCCCGTAGGTCGGTTCGGTTCCGGTCCAGTCTTGCCCCAAGGACGGCGTTCCGCAGGTATTTCGCGGCAGCTCGTCCTCTCCTGCAAGGACGCATCACCCGCAGGGGCGGTTCAGGTCAACTGCACCGTCTCTTCGGGGGGTTCGGGGTGGTCCGAGCGGGCTAGTCCGAACGGGACAACGGTCGGACAGCAGTGCGCCCCGGGGGCCGTCGGCTCCCGGGGCGCACCGCGCACGCGGTGGATCAGGCGGGCGCCGCGGAGCCCAGCAGGGGCGGCGGCGCGAGGCGCAGGCTGAGCACGGGCAGGAGGTCGGCCACCCGGTAGGGGCGGTTGGCGGCGATCCCGGGCGGCGCGGGGGCGAGCGGCACGAGGAGGTCGGCCGGGCCGGGGGCGGCGGTGTGGCCGTCGGCGTCCGGGTCGGCGTGCAGCCACAGGGTCAGCATGTACAGCTCCGGTACCGACAGCAGCCGCGGCTGGTACGGGGTGCACAGCGCCTCGGCCTGGATCAGGGCCCGTTCGGTGGCGGCCACGTACGGCCCCTCGAAGAAGTGCGAGAACGACCAGCCGTCGGGGGTGAGCCGGGTGTCCGCGGCGGCGATGGCGCGGTCCCCGTTCCTGATCAGGAAGCGCCACCCGGCCAGCCGGGTGTGGGGCCGGACCGTCGCGCCGGTGCCGCCGGCTGCGCTGCCGGCGACTCCCCGTACTCCCAGTACATGGACGGGGAGCGGCAGTTCGGGGCTGAGCGGTCCCTGTGCGGCTCGCAGTGCGGGGGTGCGGGCCTCGCTCACCGCGGTCGGCGAGCCGAGGGCCGTGAGAACACTGCGAAGGGCCGGCGCGGGGGCCGGGGAGGGTCGGAGCATGATGGGTCGCCTCTCACTCAGGAGACACGGTGACGCGTGGGCAGGTACGACGGCGCTGTCAGCGACGGGGTCAGAGCAGGGGGCCATGAGGGCATGGCCGGGCGCCAACACTCTGCCTCGTGCGCGGAGTTTATACGACACGTGTTCACACAGTGTTTCCGCTAGACGGCGCCGATATTCCTGGCAAGGGGTCATCCGGTCGTATTTCCACGGCGATTCGGTGGAATGCCTGCGTCCGGCGGAACGCCGGCCTGCACTTTCTCGCAAGAGGGGGTCGGCTGAATCCCGATCCCCCTCGCGGGGCAATATGACATTGGTATATGTCCATTGCCCGTTGCTCTCGGGCACTGCCAGTGGAGAGTTCGGCCCAGACTATCCGTCAACGCGTCGCGCCCGCAGGAGTTATGGATCAGCCGGGTGGGCATCATCGTCCGTGACGCTCGCGGCCGTCGTGGCGGCTGCCCACTCGGGGAGGGACCCTTCGATGGGGGAGAAGGTCGTGACGGACGGGTTCGGCCCGGCCGACCGACAGCGCTACCGCCGAAAGCTGCAGCAGTGTCTCGCGGGACTCGCGAGGCTCCTGGCGGAGAAAAGGTTCGACCGGCCGCGCAATCTCATGGGCATGGAGATCGAACTCAATCTCGCCGGCGAGGACGGCCTGCCCCGGATGCTCAACGCGCCGGTGCTCGACCGTATCGCGAGCCCTGATTTCCAGACCGAACTCGGATTGTTCAACCTGGAAGTGAACATCGCGCCGCACCGGCTCGGCGGGCATGTATTCGACCGGCTCGCCGAGGAACTGAGGACGGGGCTCGGATATGCCGACCGCAAGGCCGCCGAAGTCGGCGCCGGAGTCGTCATGATCGGAATACTGCCGACCCTCACCCAGGACGACGCGGTCCTCGACAACCTCTCCGCGGCCGATCGCTACAAGCTGCTCAACGACCAGATCATCGTCGCGAGAGGTGAGGACTTCACGCTCGACATCAACGGGGTGGAGCGGCTGCTCTGCACCTCGACCTCGATCGTGCCGGAGGCCGCCTGCACGTCGGTGCAGCTGCACCTCCAGGTGACCCCGCCCCGCTTCGCCTCCGTGTGGAACGCGGCGCAGGCCATCGCGGGGGTCCAGATAGCGGTCGGCGCCAACGCGCCCTTCCTCTTCGGCCGGGAGCTGTGGCGGGAGTCCCGGCCGCCGCTGTTCACGCAGGCCACCGACACCCGGACCCCGGAGCTCCAGGCCCAGGGGGTGCGCCCGCGCACCTGGTTCGGGGAGCGCTGGGTGGACTCGGCGTACGACCTCTTCGAGGAGAACCTGCGCTACTTCCCGGCGCTGCTGCCGTTGTGCGACGACGAGGACCCGCTGCGCGTCCTGGACGAGGGCGGGGTGCCCAGGCTCCAGGAGCTGGTCCTGCACAACGGCACCGTCTACCGCTGGAACCGGCCCGTGTACGGCTGGGTCGACGGCGTCCCGCACCTCAGGGTGGAGAACCGGGTGCTGCCGGCCGGGCCGACCGTCACCGACGTCGTCGCCAACGCGGTCTTCTACTACGGGCTCGTCCGGGCGCTCGCCGACGACACCCGCCCGGTCTGGAAGCGGATGGCGTTCCAGGACGCCGAGCACAACTTCGACACCGCGTGCCGCCACGGCATCGAGGCCGAGCTGCGCTGGCCGCGCTCCGGCCGCTCGGGCGGCGTCACGACCGTACCGGCGGTGCGTCTTGTCCTGGACGAGCTGCTGCCGCTGGCCGCCGCCGGGCTCGACGCCTGGCACGTGGAGCCGCGGGACCGCGACTTCTACCTGGGCGTGATCGAGGAGCGCTGCCGGCGGCGGGTCAACGGGGCCTCGTGGCAGGCCGACACCTTCCACCGGGCGCTCGACTCCGGTCTGGACCGCGAGGCGGCGCTCGTGGCGACCACCCGCCGCTACCGCGAGCTGATGCTGACCGGCGAGCCCGTGCACAGCTGGCCGGTGGGGGTGGAGGCCACCTCGTAGGTAGGGTTCCCGTACCCGGGTCGCTATGGGGAATGGGAGACAGGTGTGGTGTCGGAGCAACGAGTGGTGGACGCTTCCCTGCCCCCGGACGGCCTGCCGCGCCGGGTCCTGCGCGACGAGACGCTGATCGTCCTCGCGCTGTCGCTCGGCGCCAGCGGGGTCTCCGCCCTGATCAGCTTCATCGGCTCGCTGACCAAGCCGGGCGCGCTGAAGGAGCAGGCCGCCACGCTCAACGGGTCGTACGCGCCCGGGCGGCCGTGGCTCGACCTCTCCTGGCAGCTGTTCGGCATCGCCACCGCGCTCGTCCCGGTCGTCCTCGTCGCGCATCTGCTGCTGCGCGAGGGCGCCGGGACGCGCGGGCTGCGGGCGATCGGCTTCGACCGGACCCGGCCGTGGCCGGACCTGGGGCGCGGCGCGCTGGTCGCGGCGGGCATCGGCAGCGCGGGCCTGGCCTTCTACCTGGGGGCGCGGGCGGCCGGGTTCAACCTCACCGTGGTGCCCGAGTCGCTGCCGGACGTGTGGTGGAAGTACCCGGTCCTGGTGCTCTCGGCGATTCAGAACTCCGTGCTGGAGGAGGTGATCGTCGTCGGCTATCTGCTGCGCAGGCTGGACCAGTTGGGCTGGTCGCCGAGGGCCTCGATGGCGGCGAGCGCGGTGCTGCGCGGCTCGTACCACCTCTACCAGGGCATCGGCGGCTTCATCGGCAACATGGTGATGGGCGTGGTGTTCGTCTGGCTGTACCGGCGGTGGGGGCGGGTGGGGCCGCTGGTGGTCGCCCACGCGCTGCTCGACATCGTGGCCTTCGTGGGCTACGGGCTGCTCGCCGGGAAGGTGGGGTGGCTGCCGACCCCGTGATCCGCGCGGACGGGCGGACATGACGAGGGGCGTACGGCATCGGCCGTACGCCCCTCGCCGTGTCCTGGATCAGCCGTGCAGTTCGCCGTCGATGACGGTGACCGCGTGGCCGTTGAGGAGGGTGCGGTCGCCGCGCAGCCGGGTGCGGACGACGCCGGTGCGCGCGCCGCCCTGGAAGCCGGTCAGCTCGTCGCGGCCGAAGCGGGCGGACCAGTAGGGGGCGAGGGCGGTGTGGGCGCTGCCCGTCACCGGGTCCTCGTCGATGCCGACGGCGGGGAAGAAGCCGCGCGAGACGAACTGGTAGGCGCCGTCGGGCCGGTCGGCGACGGCGGTGGCGATGATCCCGCGCTCGGACAGGACGGCGAGGGCGGCGAAGTCCGGGGCGAGGCCGCGCACGGTCGCCTCGTCGCGGAGCTCGACGACCAGGTCGCCGATGTGGGCGGCGGTGTCGTGGACGGCGACGGGCTCGGCGCCGAGCGCCTTCGCCAGGCCCTCGGGGGCGTCGACCCGGGTCAGCGAGGAGGTCGGGAAGTCCAGCGTGATCGTGCCGTCGGGCTCGGCGGTGGCGCTGAGGATCCCGCAGCGGGCCGAGAAGCGGACGGTGCCGGTCGCGATGCCCGTGGTGTGCAGGACGTGGGCGGTGGCCAGGGTGGCGTGGCCGCACATGTCGACCTCGGTGGTCGGGGTGAACCAGCGCAGCGCCCAGTCCGCCTCGCCGCCCGGCGGCAGCGGGTGGGCGAAGGCGGTCTCCGAGAGGTTGACCTCGGCGGCCACCTGCTGGAGCCAGGCGTCGTCCGGGAAGGAGTCGAGGAGCAGGACCCCGGCGGGGTTGCCGGAGAAGGGCCGGTCGGTGAAGGCGTCGACGATTCGAATCCGCATGCCCCGGACCGTACCGGAGGGGGGAAAGCGCGGGCCAAGGCCAATCGGGGAGGACTGGACCGGTCGGCGGCGGGGTCCGTCGGTGGGCCGGCGCGCCGGTCCGTCCTTCGTCAGCGGCGCAGTGTCCGCCGGGCCAGGTCGAGGGTGACCTTGGTGGTGTCGCTCCAGGAGCAGACCTCCAGCCAGGAGAGGTAGCCGGCCTGGGCGAAGACCAGGACTTCGCCGGCGGAGTCGCCGTCCTCGGTGTGGATCTCGGCCTCGGCGGCCACCACCGTGCCCGGTCCGGACGATGCCGGCCGGACCGAGGCCGTGTCGAGGCCGAAGTCGGCGGTGCCGCAGCCACACGTACAGCGCTTCTGCACACGGATGTGGGGCACCTGGGCGCGGAGCGCCAGGTGCACCGGATCGTCGGCGTCGAGGAGGGCGTCGAGCACCTCGGCCACATCGGGAGGGAGGGGCTCGGTCATGCCCGCACCGTATCCGACCCGGCTGACCTGTCTCAGCGAGGATTCCACGAATCTCAGCGAAGTTGCTGAAATGGTCGTCAGTCTCACCGAAGGTTGAGGATCTGCTCGGCCTGCCGGGTTGGGGGTGCGGTGGAGGTGCTGTCGCGTGCCTACGGCGATGACGCGTTAACGGCGTTTGAGCTGGACTTTCTTAGTAAGCGGTGAGCGTCGCCAGCACGCTCTGGGATCGAGTTGGCAGGTTCCATTCGAGGCAGTCGAACCTGTCCGGCCGTTCCGCTGGGACAAGGGAACGCCGGGTTTCGCAGGCTGGTACTACTCGGCGACCGTGCGGGATCACGTGGGTTCTATGCGCTGCAGGACCCGAGCCCACCGGCGACGGCAAACCACGGCTGCCTGCCGGATCTGCCAGAAGCCGATGAAGATCCAGATCGGCATGCGTCACCGGCTCTGTTCATCGGCATGCCGCCACACCGCCTACCTCCAACGCCAGCAGGGACGCGCTTCCTCGACGGCTTCCAGCGTCGACGATGATCCTTCCCGCCAAGAGGACCGCTGCTGCACAGCCTGCGAAAACTCAATTCACCCGAACAGTTCCTCCGCCCGCCGGCCGGGACCTGCGAGTTCTGCCACGACCCACTGCCGAAAGTGAAGCCGAGTGCTGGCCAGCGGCGCTGGTGCTCGGGCCGTTGCCGGCAACGGGCTCACCGAGGACTCGACCCAGCGCCCTACAGGATCCGGACCTGCGAGCACTGTCAGGATCGCAAATTCGCTGCTGGCGGTAGCTAAGCACGGGGCATCATCTTCGCCTTCATGCTTGGGCAGTCGGCGGCGACAGCGGCTCAGACGGAGAGGCGGCTGGGCACAGCGTTCGCACGCCCGTAGTTGAGCACCTGCGCAAGGACTTCGCGGAACTGGACGACGTCTTCGGCTGGTGCTTCGATGACGGCCTCGATCTCGCTGTCGTCCAGTCGCAGGTCTTCCAGAGCTTCAGGGGCAAGTGACAGGCGGAGGACGTTGTCCGTCAGAACGGCTTCACGCACGCAGCCGTATGCGGTCCCCTGACCAGCAGTGACCAGGCAGTGCGTGTCCATCCCCAGAGCTATCTCCTGGTCGTCGGGATCGTCCTCACCCGCCATGAACATCAGGATGAAGCCGCTGCCATCCTCCCGCTCGGCAAGCGCTGCCTCCGTGAAGTAGCCGTCGGGATCGATCTCAGTTCTGGCGGCTCGGGCAGTGAATCGGTACGTCATGACCGCGTTCTATCAGCGCGTCCCTCTGAGCTTCCACACAGGGGGCACACCTGGAGGTGTCTGCGTACACCCGTGCTCAGGCCGGTACACGTGAACATGCTCACCGCCACGCCGCAGACGACGTTCGAGCCCGTCTCCCTGGCCGACGGGACCGGGCCGGCCGGTCTACGGGCGGGCCGGTGCGACCGGAGTGGGAAGGTCGAGAACGCGGGCGAGAGCGGCGGTGACGGGCGCGCAGCGGTCGGGCAGGTGGAGGAAGGCCCAGTCGGCTGCCAGCGTGAGGAAGTCGGCCAGGTCGCGTTCGACAGCGTCGAGCAGGTGGCGGAGGTCGGTGACAGGCAGTTCGATCACCGGGCTGTCCCTCTGCTCGGAATCGACGGTGAGCCGCACGGTGGAGCCGATGCGTTCGGCGACCGGATCGGGGTCGTGACCGAACGCGGTTCGGCCGGCGCCTTCGGTCACCTCGCGCCAGTCGCGCCAGTCCTCCAGGCCGTTGCAGCAGCCGGGCAGGAAGGTGATGCCCGTGGAGTGGTCGGTGACGCGCAGGCCGCCGGCCGCGAAGAGCTCGTCGAAGGTCAGCAGTCCGTGGAGGAAGGAGGAGAGCGCGTCGGCCGGACGGGGCGGACGGTCGCCGCCGGGGTCGATGTCATTGCAGCCGGCGATGCGCGCCACAGCCGCCCCGACCTCGGCGGACGAAAGTTCGCCGCTGAGGGGCAGGAAGGCGAACGGCTCGACCGCGGCGAGAGGCCACAAGCCGAAGCCGTCGGGTACGTACATCTCCAGGACAGGCTGCATCACGATCACCCGGCGAAGTCTCCCCCACCCCTCGCCCCTACCGCCTCCCGAATATGCCACGCACTCGTCTGGACCTCGCCTGACTGCGAGGGCGCCGAGCACTTTCGTTCGTCCAGCCCTGAGCAGAACCTCGATGTGTACGCCGACAGGAGGCAGAGGGATGGGCGGAAAGTGCGTCACCGCCGTCACCCCGACAAGGACCCGCAGGTCAAGGCGCTGGAGCGGGCACGAGACTGCGTCACCTGGCACCGCTCGGCAGAGCAGATTCGCTGAGACAGGTCACCGGTGACCTGTGTCAGTTAAACCTGATCGATTGCCACTGATGAATGATCAACGCTAGTTTGTGCCACCAAAGGATGATCACCTGGCGTACAGCAAGCGGAGGACGTGGTGGGGGCACTTGCCAGTGTGTCGGACGAGGCTGCCCTTACGGCCTTTGACCTGGCATTTTCTGTCAACAGCTTGCTTGTGCGCCGGTCGCTGGGGGCCAGCTGGGATACGCCGTTCGAGGCTGTGGACCCGGTACGGGAGTTCAGCTGGCGGAAGGACGGCCAGGGGTTCGCGGGCTGGTACTACTCGACGACGGTTCGGGATCACGTGGGCTACGAGTCCTGGCTGGAGAGGGACCGGCTGATCCTGCTGGATCGCGACCCGCACGTGCTCGCGATCGCTTCGCAGCCGTTCTGGCTGCACTGGCACGACGGCACTCGCAAGCGCCGACACGCTCCGGACTACTTTGTCCGGCTGTCCGACGGTCGCGCCCGTGTCGTTGATGTCCGGGCCGAGGACGAGATGGATGAGGCGACGCGGGAGGCGTTCGACGCCACCGGTCATGCCTGCCGAGCCGTGGGCTGGGAGTTCGAGTGGGCCGGACGGCCTGATCCGGTGTTCATGGCGAATGTCCGCTGGCTGTCTCGGTACCGGCGGGCCCGCTGCGGACGGCCGGCGGCGGCGGTGGACCGGCTCCTGGAAGTCTTCTGCGAACCGATGGGTCTCTGGGACGGCGCTGGGCTGGTCGGCGACCGGTTGCAGGTTCTGCCGGTGCTTTTTCATCTGCTGTGGTCCGGGGCTTTGAAGACGGACCTGGTGGGAGGGCTGATGGAGACCGACAGCCTGGTCTGGACGGAGGGGAACTCATGGGCAGCCTGAAGCGGCCGACGGCCTTGGTGGTCGGCCAGCGGGTCCGGTTCGAGGGCCAGGTCAGGGGTGTTCTCGAGGTCACCGCACAGGCGGCGGTGCTGGAGGACGCCGAGACACCGCACCGAGTGGTGGCCCTGATTGATCTGTTCGAGACGTCGGACTTCGAGATTCTGTTCCAGCCTGAACGCATGCCGCTGCCGCCGTCCGGCCTGCTGGAGACCTTCGATCCCGATGTGATGAAGCGGGCATTGTGGTGGGAAGAGCACATCCTCGAGGTCCTGCACGGACTGCCGCCCGGCGTCGAACCCGGAACACTGCCACGGCCGGGCTATGGACCGGGCACGTCGGTGACCTCACGCCAGAAGGCCAAGGCGGCCGAACTCGCGGCCCTCGGCCACGAGATTAAGCCCGGGGCGGTGGGGCTGCGGCGACGCCGCTATATGGAGGATGGCCTGGTCGGGCTAGCCAGGCTCGTGGACCACCGACCTGGTCGCAAGCGCAAGGAGTTCGGTGACGCA
The DNA here is from genome assembly GCF_040303965.1 of Streptomyces sp. NPDC094032. Classification (NCBI taxonomy): domain Bacteria; kingdom Bacillati; phylum Actinomycetota; class Actinomycetes; order Kitasatosporales; family Streptomycetaceae; genus Streptomyces; species Streptomyces sp. NPDC094032. The sequence goes on from NZ_JBEOUE010000033.1 coordinate 23,044, forward strand.
CCGGACGCCGTCGTCGCGGCGATGCGGAAGGCGATCAAGGAAGGCGTCGAGACCTCGACCCGCAACGGGGCCTACCTGATCTGGAGGACGGAGGAGATCCTCCGGGACAACGGCGACGACCTGGCCGAACTGCCGTCGCGGCGGACGCTTTACCGTCTGCTGGACAGACTGGCGGCGGGCACGCACGCGACCGGGTCGGCGGTCACCCGCAGGTCGATGGCCCATGGGGCTGCTGCCCCGTTCGGAGAGCTGACGGTGTCGGCTCCGGGCGAGGTCATGCAGATCGACTCCACTCCGCTGGACGTCATGGTCCGCCTCGACGACGGAGTGGTCGGCAAGGTCGAACTGACCGGCATGATCGATGTCGCGTCCAGGACGCTGACCGCCGCGGTGCTCAGGCCCACGACGAAGTCGGTCGACGCCAGCGTGCTGCTAGCCCGCACGGTCACGCCGGAACTGATGCGGCCGGGCTGGATCGACGCGTTGAAGATGTCGCGCTCGGTGCTGCCGCACCGCCGCCTGCTGACGATCGACGAACGCCTCGAGCATGCTGCGGCAAAGCCGGTGATCGTCCCGGAGATGATCGTCTGCGATCACGGCAAGGTGTTCATCTCGCACAACTTCCGGGCTTCCTGCCGGTTCCTGGAGATCGACTTCCAGCCCACGCACAAGGGCTCGCCCTTCGAGAAGGGGCACATCGAGAAGATGCTGGGCTCCGTCGCGACGATGTTCGCCCAGTTCCTTCCCGGCTACACCGGCCGCAACACCGACCATCGCGGCCGGCATCCGGAGGAGGAGAACCTGTGGTCACTCCCCGAACTCCAGGACCTGCTGGACGAGTGGATCGTCGCGAAGTGGCAGAACCGGCCGCACGAGGGCCTGCGCGACCCCGGCCACCCGGGACGCCTGTTCACCCCCAACCAGAAGTACGCCGCCCTGGTGGAGGCCTGCGGCTACGTCCCGGTCGCGCTCAGCGGCCAGGACTACATCGAGCTCCTGCCCGCGGCCTGGCGGGCCGTCAACTCCTACGGCATCCGGATCAACAACCGCACTTACGACGCCCCCGAGCTCGGGCCGATGCGGCGGCGGAACTCAGGCGTCACCGCCAAGCGCGGGCTCTGGGAAGTGCACCGAGACCCCTATGACGTCTCCCGAGTCTGGGTACGCAACCACTGCGGCGAAGGTGAGTGGGTCCAGGCAACCTGGAAATACCTGAACCGGGCACCCGTTCCCTTCGGTGACCTCGCCTGGGACCACGTCAGCCACCAACTACCCAAGGCTACCGAGGAAGAACTCGCCGCAGCCGTGTCAGCTCTGCTGACTCGCGCACACGCCGGCCCCGACGAGCCAGCGGCAAAGAAGCGGAAGGCCAAGCCGTCCAAGGCGGACCGCCGCGTCGCCGCCCGGACCAAGGCCACCACACCCGCAGCAGCAACACCCCCACCGCGACCAGAGATGCAACCCTCGCCGGAGCCGCCGGAGGAGGACGAGGAAACGATGGCCGAAGTGATCCCGCTGGGAATCTTCGACCCGCTTGAGGACCCTTGGAGACGTTCGTGAGCACGCCGCTGGCAGACCAGCCGGATGACGATTTCGGCCGCTACCTGACAGTCCTGCCCGGTTGGCGCGAGTTCGTCGCGGGGGCGATCAGTGAGCCGATGGCCACGCTGACGCAGGATGAGTACGACGCCCTGACCAAAGAGGACAGATACCAGTACGACGAGGACCGGCTTGACCACCATGCCCGCCTGCAAGTGGTCGCCACCTCAACCGTCCGGCACACCGTCACCTGCGGACGCCGGCTGATCATCCTCAACCGCGGCGCCATCAGCGCCCGAAGAGGCCTCATCGTGTCCGGGCCGGCCAACACTGGTAAGACGATCGCCCTGACCCAGCTCGGCCTGGCCCACGAACTCCAGGACCGCCGCCGGCACCCCGGCCAGGACGAGCGCATACCGGTCGTCTACATCACCGTCCCGCCTGCCGCGACACCCCGCATGATCGCTGCGGAATTCGCCCGCTTCCTCGGCCTCCCGGTGCTGCGAAGCTCCAACATCACCGACCTCACCGAGGCCGTGGTCGGCGTCTGCACCAAGGCCCGCACCAGCCTCGTCCTGGTCGACGAGATCCACAACATCTCCCTGCACACCCGCACGGGAGCCGAGGCATCCGACACGCTCAAGTACTTCTCCGAACGCATCCCCGCGACGTTCGCCTATGCCGGCATCGACATCGAGGACGGCGGACTACTGTCCGGCACCCGTGGCGACCAGATCGCTGCCCGCTTCACTTCAGTGGCCACCCACGCGTTCCCCTACAACAAGGAATGGAAGGCGCTGGTCGCCCAGATGGAGGCCAACCTCCTGCTGCACCAGCACAAACGCGGCACCCTCACCCGCCTGGACCGCTTCATTCACACCCGCACCGGCGGCATGATCGGCACCCTCTCCCACCAGATCCGTGGAGCCGCCGTCGATGCCATCCTCACCGGCGCAGAGAAGATCACCAAACCCGGGCTGCTGGCCGTCGACTTGGACATCGCCTCCCACCGGAAGCGACCCGGCGGCCCCTCGGCGGCTGGCGATCAGTGACAGCAGCCGCCCGAAACAATCCCCCCATCGCCCGCCTCCCTTTCCAGGTCCGTCCCCGAGCAGGTGAAGGGGGCCCCTCCTTCATCAGGCGCCTCGCCCACGCCAACCACCTCCCACCCACCTATCTCCGAAAGTTCCTGCTCGAACCGCCAGAGCTCCGGGGCACCATCCTGGAAACGCCTGGCCGCAGTCACTGGGCGTGACTCTGACCTTCTGCGAGCAACCCTCGAGACGAAGAAGTGCAGGGAATGCGGCACGGACATACCCCCCACCGGGGCCTTCGGCCGACGGGCCATCCTCTGCTCCATGCGCTGCAGGACCCGAGCACACCGCCGACGGCAGATCACAGCCCCCTGCCGGGTCTGCCAGAAACCGATGAAGGTCCAGACCGGGCAGCGTCACCGGCTCTGTTCCTCCGCATGCCGCCGCACCGCCTACCTCCGGCGCCAGCTCGGTGGAAACACCCTCAACACCTCCAGCGCCGATGACGGTCCGACCGCTCAAGAAGACCGCCGCTGCATAGTCTGCGAGAAACCCCTCCCCCCAGGATCACGCTCGCACCGCCAGACGTGTTCGGCTGCTTGCCGGCAGGACGCCCGCCGTTGGAACCGTCTCTCCTCACCGGACCAGTTCCTGCAGCCACCAGCTGATATCTGCGAGTTCTGCCAGGTCCCTCTCCAGACGGCCAAGGCCGGGACCGGCTTGCGCCGCTGGTGCTCACATCTCTGCGGGCAACGCGCCCGCCGAGGAATCGACCCAACCCCCTACAGGCTGCTGACCTGCGAGCACTGCCACGAGCCCCTCGAAAGGGCCGCCTCAGGGAGGGCCAGCCGCTGGTGCTCAAGAAGCTGCCGCGAGAAGACGCAAAGGCGCCGCCGCAAGACTGCCAACAGCAACGAACCGGGCTGACCTGCGAACACAGCTGAGAGAGCTTGCTCGCCGGCTGCAGAGGGATAGCCGGAAAGTGCGTCATCGGCGTCATCTGCAGACAGCGAACTGCGAAAAGTCCAGGTCGGCGCCACCCGAATCAGTCCTGATTGCGTCACCCGCTGCCACCCTCGGTCAACCATTCCTGACACAAATCGACATGCGATCGCTCATTGCTGTCGCAAAAGAGTGTCGGTCGCCCTCGGCTGGCAATCGATCAACGCTTACTGGCACAGGTCAACCGGCCGGTGTTCGTTCGCTGTTGCTCGGTGAACAGTTCCGATATATCGTTGAAGCATCGCGACAGTTCAACGATGGAATCTCGATGGAAGGAGCGTTGCGATGCGTGGCTATGGACATGAACATGGGCGTGGAGCGTGTGGGCCCGGTCCTCGTGGTGAATTCGAGGGGCGGCGGGCTGCCTTCGGGCCCTTCGGGCCTGGGTTCGGTGGGGGTGGGCCCTGGGGTGGCGGCGGCTTTGGCGGGCGTGGGCGTGGTGGAGGGCGTGGTCGGGCGCGGCGGGGTGATGTGCGTGCCTCGATCCTGGCGCTGCTGAAGGACCGCCCGATGCACGGCTACGAGATGATCCAGGAGATCGTCGAGCGCAGTGGCGGCGCCTGGAAGCCGAGCCCCGGCTCGGTGTACCCGACCCTCCAGATGCTGGAGGACGAGGGGCTGATCGCCAGCGAGAGCGAGGGCGGCAAGAAGCTGTTCACGCTCACCGACGCCGGGCGCGCGGAGGCCGAGGCGGGGCCCGAGGCTCCGTGGGAGGAGGCCGGGCGCGGTGTCGACTGGGAGGCCGTGAACGAGATCCGGCAGGCCGGGTTCGGTCTGATGGAGGCCTTCGGGCAGGTCTGGAAGACCGGCACCCCTGAGCAGCGGCAGAAGGCTGTCGAGGTCATCAACGAGGCCCGTAAGAAGCTGTATCTGATCCTTGCCGACGAGCGCTGAGCCGGACGGTGGGAGTGAGAAGGGCCCCGCGGCGTTGCGCCGCGGGGCCCCTCGGGCCTGTCGTCAGGCGACCAGGCCGGCCAGCTTGCGCAGGGACTCCGTCAGCGCCGCCGTGGCCGAGTCCTTGAGCTTGCCCGCCATGAGGGAGACGGCCGCACCCGTGAACTCCCCGTCGATCCGTACGGTGGTGGCCCCGCCGTCGGGGGTGAGGGCGTAGCGGGTCCCCACGGTCACGCCCATCGGGCCCTTGCCGCGGATCGCGAGCACCCGGCCCGTCTCCAGCTCCTCCACCGTCCAGGTCACCTCGGCCGGGAAGCCCATGAGCTTCATGTTCTCGGCGAAGGTCGCGCCCGCCTCCAGCGTGGCCGGGCCGCCGTTCGGGAAGTTGGTGTGGGTGGCGTTCCACTCCCCGTACGAGGCGAAATCGGTGAGCTGCGCCCACACCTTCTCGGCCGGAGCCTCGATCCGTGCCTCCGCGCTGACCTCGGCCATGCGACCACCCCTTCACGCGTACCTGTCGGCTTTCGGTGTCGCGGAACGTAGTCGCTGCGGGGGCAATACTCAATACTGATGAACCGTCAGTTCTGCGGTCTCGTCGCCGATCCACCAGATCCGCGCCGAGTCGAAGCGGTCCGACGCGCGCGGGCCGCCGCTCTCGTCGTGGCAGTGGAAGGCGGCCCAGAAGAGGTCGGCCGGCAGTGCCGCCCGCGGTGCGTACACGCGGTAGACGTACTGCCGCCCGTCGAGCGCGAGGAGGGCGACCATCCAGAACATGACTGGAGGACGATGCCGGGCGGGCGAGCGGTTGCGTACGGGGCGGTGCGGGGCAAGGCGGCGCGCGCGTCCCTGGGGAGAAGGCGCGCGATTTCATCCGTAAGGAGGAGGGGGCGATCGCCCGTGCCCGACTCCGGTGGGATGCGGACATGCTCCTCGCCGGGGATGCCCCGGCTTGTCGGGGCTGATGAGGTGGGAGGGTGCGATTTCCCGTCCCTCCCGACCGCCGTGGCCCCGACGTGTCCGGTGTGTCCCGTGTGCCCGGTGCCTCCCGCGCCCCGGGGCCGCGCGGCCCCCTCCCCGGCCCCGCGCTGCCCCGTCTGCCCGCCGTCCGCCGCGCCGAGCTTGAGGACGCGCTGACCGTCGAGCTGGTGACCGTGGTGACGGGGGCCCGGCGGCGCGCCCTGCGGGACGGCGACCGGCAGATCGACACCGCCCATCTGCTGCACTCGCTCGTCGAGGGCGACCCGGAGACCGCCGCCGTCTTCGAGGGTTCCCACCAGCAGGCCCGGGTGCTCGGCTACCTCGTCCAGCGCTCCATCGGGTACGGGCTGCGCTGGCAGCGCTCCGTCGAGGACACCGGGTCGGACCTGCCCGCCGTCCGGGGCGAGGAGAGCGCCGCCGCGGGCTGGTCGCCGGCCGCGGCCGCCGCCCTCGCCGGGGCCTTCGAGCGGGCCGCGCTGCGCGGCGGACGCCGGGTCCGCGGGCTCGATCTGCTCGCCGCGCTCGCCGCCGACCCCGGCAACCGGGCCGCCGAGGTGCTCCGCAGGGCGGGTGTCGACCGGCAGGATCTGGCCCTCCGGATCGGGGAGCTGTCTCAACAGGTGTAACGGGGGTTACGCACCTGACCGTGTCCTGTCATGATGGCCCGATGCACGCGTCTCAGGAGAAAAGCGCTGGCCTGGGACTCGCCCTGGTCTCCGCCCTTGCTTTCGGTGGTTCAGGAGTGGCGGCCAAGCCGCTCATCGAGGCGGGCCTCGACCCGCTCCACGTGGTGTGGCTCCGGGTGGCCGGCGCCGCCCTCGTCCTGCTGCCCGTGGCCTGGCGCCACCGCGACCTCGTCCGCCGCAAGCCCGCCCTGCTCGTCGGCTTCGGACTGCTCGGCGTCGCCGGTGTCCAGGGCTTCTACTTCGCCTCCATCTCGCGTATCCCCGTCGGGGTCGCGCTGCTCATCGAGTACCTGGCCCCGGCCCTCGTCCTCGGCTGGGTCCGCTTCGTCCAGCGGCGGCCGGTCACCCGGCGGGCGGCCCTCGGTGTCGTCCTGGCCGTCGGCGGACTCGCCTGCGTCGTCCAGGTCTGGTCCGGGCTCAGCTTCGACCTCCTCGGGCTCGTCCTCGCCCTGGCCGCCGCCTGCTGCCAGGTCGGCTACTTCGTCCTCGCCGACCAGGGGAGCGACGAGGCCGAACCCGTCAACGCGCTCGGCGTCATCGCGTACGCCCTCCTCGTCGGCGCCCTCGTCCTCACCGTCCTCGCCCGCCCCTGGGAGATGGACTGGGCGGTCCTCGGCGGCACCGCCGACCTCGACGGAACCGGCGCCCCGGCCTGGCTGCTGCTCGGCTGGATCGTGCTGATCGCCACCGTCCTCGCGTACGCCACCGGCGTGGTTTCGGTGCGCAGGCTCTCCCCGCAGGTGGCCGGTGTCGTGGCCTGCCTGGAGGCCGTGATCGCGACCGTCCTCGCCTGGGTGCTGCTCGGCGAGCACCTGGAGGCGCCGCAGATCCTGGGCGGCGCGGTCGTCCTGGTCGGCGCCTTCATCGCCCAGTCCGCGACGCCCAAGGCGGCGTCGGGGGTGGTGGCGGGCTCGGCGGACGGCGCCGGGGCGGGCGTCGGGCCGGACGCCGGTGCAGCCGTCGCCTCGGAGGCCGCCGCGGCCGGCGGTGAGGGAAACGGGTTGTCGGTCGAGCGGTCCGCGTCCTAAGGTGCCGATCATGCATTCGACCGTGCTTCCGCCTCCCGCCGCCTAGCGCGGGCGGCTGCTCCCAGCTGACGAAGACCGGGTCCGGCAGGCCGACACAGGCCGCCGGGCAGGTCGTCGATGCCCGCCCGCGGACTCCGACGACCCCTCCTTCCCGTCTTCCTCGCGGAGCGCACACGTGTCGAACACTCCTGTCCCCGGCCTGCCCAGACTCTCCACCGGCCGGAGCCTCACCTATCTGATCGTCGCCGGAATCGCCTGGGGCACGGCGGGCGCCGCCGCCGCGCTGCTCTTCCGGGCCAGCGACATGGGCCCCCTCGCCCTCTCGTTCTGGCGCTGCGTCGGCGGGCTCGTCCTGCTGCTCGGGGCGCTCGCCCTGCGCCGCCGGCCGAGGCCCGTCACCGTCGAACCGCGCGGGCGGCGGCTGCTGCGCGTGCTCGGCACCGGCATCGGGCTCGCGATCTTCCAGAGCGCCTACTTCGCCGCCGTGGACGTCACCGGGCTCGCCGTCGCCACGGTCGTCACGCTCGGCTCGGGACCCGTGCTCATCGCGGTCGGCGCCCGGCTCGTCATGGGCGAGCGGGTCGGCCCCGGGGGTGCCGCGGCCGTCACCGGGGCGCTCGCCGGGCTCACCGTCCTCGTCCTCGGCGGCGGGGGAGCCGAGGTCCGGCCGTTCGGCGTGCTGCTCGCCGTCGTCTCCGCCGCCGGATACGCGGCGATCACCCTGCTCACCCGCTGGCTCGGCCGCGACGGCGGGGGAGCGGACGCGCTGTCCACCACCACCTGGGCCTTCGCCGTCGGCGCCGTCGGCCTGCTGCCCCTGGCCGCGTCCGAGGGACTGGTGCCGCACACCGGCGCGCCCGCCCAGGTGCTCCTCCTGCTCGGATACGTCGCCGCCGTGCCGACCGCCCTCGCCTACGCCCTGTACTTCGCCGGAGCGGCCGTGGTCCGCGCCGCGACCGTCTCCGTGATCATGCTCCTGGAGCCGGTGAGCGCCGCCCTCATCGCCGTCACCCTCCTCGGCGAACAGCTCACCGCGGCCACCGTCGCGGGCACCCTGCTGCTGCTCACCGCGGTGACCGGGCTCGCCTTCGCCGAGGCCCGCTCGGCCGCGGCGGCCCGGCGGCGGATCGTGGAGGCCGTCCCGGTACGGGGCTGAGCGCGCCGGGGTTCACGCCCCGGGGGCGCGACGGCGCAGCTGGTGGGCGCGGGCGGCGGCGTCGCCCGGGCCCGCCCGCCCGGCGAGCCGGTCCGCCACCCGGTCCTGGACCTCCTGGGGCTTGTTGCCCGCGTACTTGAACTTCGCCCGCACGTCGGTCACATCCAGGCACAGCACCCGGATGCCCGGCAGCATCCGACCGAAGGGGGCCTCGCCGGGGCACACCGGAGCGGTGCCGCCCTCCGGCTGGAAGTGGGCGACCTGACGGTTGAGCAGCTCCGCCGCCTCGGCCGGGTCGTCGACGATCCGGGCCGTGCAGCGGAGCTGGACCGCCGCGTAGTACGAGGTGGGGGTGCCGTGCTCCGAGGGGCTGCCCTCGGGGGCCGTCCAGTGGCCGGGCACGAAGACGTAGTCGTCGACGACGCTCAGCACCACGGCGGGGTTTACCGCCAGGTCGCGCAAGAGAGGGTTCGGGCGGGCGAGATGGGTGATGACCCGGCCGTACGGGCCGGGCTCGGGCTCGTACCGGAAGTGCAGGGGCTGCACCCAGGGCGGTTCGCCCGGTGCGCCGGTCACCGCGAGCTGGCCGAAGTCGTGGGCGGACAGCCAGGTGCGCCACTCGGTGTCGTCCCGGGGGGAGTCCCAGGGGTGGATCAGCACGGTCGTCTCCTCACAGGGCCGCGAGGTAGTCCGGCAGGGCGATGGCCGGGTCGAGGTCCTCGGCGGGGACCGGGGTGCCGTAGCCGCGCTGTACGGGGACCACGCCCGCCCAGTGGGGGAGCGCGGCGTCCTCCGGGTCGTCGTTGGGGCCGCCGGTGCGGACCTTCGCGGAGACCTCGTCGAGGTCCAGGCGCAGGACGGCGGTCGCGGCGAGCTCCTTGGCGTTGCCGGGGCGGGAGTCGTAGGAGCGGCCGGGGACGACGTGGTCGACGAGGGCGTCCAGGGCGGTGCGCAGCTCCTCCGGGTCGGTGACCTGGTGGGCGGTGCCGTGCACGACGACCGAGCGGTAGTTGATCGAGTGGTGGAAGGCCGACTTGGCGAGCACCAGGCCGTCCACGTGGGTCACGGTGAGGCAGACCGGCAGGCCCGGAGCGTCCTCGCCGTGCCCGGCCATGCGCAGCGGGCGCGAGCCGGTCGAGCCGTGCACGTACAGCCGCTCGCCTATCCGGCCGTAGAGGGTCGGCAGGACGACGGGGGCGCCGTCGCGGACGAAGCCGAGGTGGCAGAGGTAGCTCTCGTCGAGGATCGAGTGCACCAGGGTGCGGTCGTACGAGGCGCGCTTGGCGGAGCGGGTGGGGACGGTGCGCTCGGTGGGGGTGTAGGTGTCCGTCTCCGGCATTGCGCTCATTGTGTTGGTTGCACTCATTGCACTCATTGCATTCTCCATTGCACTAGTGCATACTTGGGTTTGTGCTAGGAGAGTATCGGATCGAAGGTCGTCGCGCATCGGAGATCGCCGCCAGCGTCGAGCGGGGTGTGGGCGAAGGTTTCCTCGCGCCAGGACAACTGCTTCCTCCCATGCGGGAGTTGGCCGCGTCTCTCGGAGTGAATCCCAATACCGTCGCCGCCGCCTACCGGACCCTGCGTGAGCGCGGGGTGATCGAGACCGACGGGCGGCGCGGCAGCCGGGTGCGGTCCGCGCCCGCGACGACGGCCCGCGGCTCGATCAGGGTCGAGGCGCCCGAGGGGGTGCGGGACGTGAGCGAGGGCAGCCCGGACCCCGCGCTCCTTCCGGCTCTCGACGAGGCCCTCGCCGCCGTCGCGCGCGGCTACGCGGAACGGCCGCCGATGTACGGGGAGGCCCCGGTCGACGCGGAGTTCGCGCGGCTCGCGCGGGCCGCCTTCGACGCGGACGGGGTGCCCGCCGGGCCCGTCGGCGTGGCGTCCGGCTCCCTCGACGCGATCGAGCGGGTGCTCGCCGCGCACCTCAGGCCGGGGGACGCCGTCGCCGTCGAGGACCCCGGCTGGGGCAGCCTCCTGGACCTCGTCCCCGCCCTCGGGCTGCGGCCCGTGCCGGTCGCCGTCGACGACGAGGGGCCGCTGCCGGACGCCGTGGCCCGGGCCCTGCGGGGCGGCGCGCGGGCGGTCATCGTCACCGACCGGGCGCAGAACCCGACGGGCGGCTGCGTGAGCGAGGCGCGGGCGACGGAACTGCGCGCGGTCCTCGGCGCCCACCCGGACGTGCTGCTGATCGAGGACGACCACGGGCACGGCATCGTCGCCGCGCCGCCGTACCCGCTCGCCACCGGCGCCGGGCGGTGGGTCTTCGTCCGTTCGGTCGCCAAGGCGTACGGGCCCGACCTGCGGATCGCCGCCTTCACCGGGGACCCGGAGACCGTCGACCGGGTGCTCGGGCGGCAGCGGCTCGGCCCCGGCTGGGTCAGCCGGCTGCTCCAGCGGACGGTCACGCACCTGTGGACCACCGGCGCCGTCGACCCGCTGGCCGTCTCGGCGGCGTACGGGGAGCGGCGCGACGGCCTCGTCCGCGCGCTCGCCCGGCGGGGCGTCGAGGCGCACGGGCGCGGCGGCATGAACGTCTGGGTGCCGGTCGCCGACGAGACCGGGGCCGTCGCCCGCATGCTCGCCGCCGGCTGGGCGGTCGCCCCCGGCGCCCGCTTCCGCATGGACACGGGCCCGGCGATCCGCCTGACCGTCTCGCGCCTCACCCCCGCCGACATCGAACCCCTCGCCGACGCCGTCGCGTACGCGGCGGGGCCTGCGCCGGCGCGGAGTTATGGGTGAGGGGCTTCGGGCTCAGGGGGTTTGGGTGGGCTGGGTGGTCTAGGTGGTCTGCGTGGCCTGAGCGACCTGCGTGGTCCCGGTCGGGTCGGCTGTCGCGTGGGGCGGTGTGGTCCGGGCGGCCGTGCCCGGGGAGCTCGCCGTCGGGGCCGGGGACCGCTCGGTGCGGCGGCGGGGGCCGCGGGTCTGGGTGAGGGCGGCGCCCGCGAGGACCACCAGCGCGCCCACCGGGGTGTTCCAGGCCAGGTGCTCGCCGAGCAGGGCGACTCCGGCGGCCGTCGCGATGACCGGGATGAAGTACGTGACCATGGACGCAGTCGTCGGGCCGACCTCCGCCACCACGCCGTACTGGAGCAGCATCGCGTACCCCGTGCCCAGGGCGCCCAGCGCGATCACCGAGAGCAGCGGCAGGAGCTCGACGTGGGTCGGCAGGCTGGTGAACAGCGGGGTGACCACCGCGAGCTGGAGGGTGGCGAGGCCGACCTGGGAACCCGCGAGGGCGAGGTTCGAGGAGCCGGTGGCGGACAGGGTGCGGCGGACGTAGATCCAGCCCACCGCGTAGCTGGCCGAGGCCAGCAGGGCCAGCGCCGTGCCCGTGACGTCCAGGCCCGAGAAGCCCTGCCAGGCGCCGAGGACGGTCAGGACGCCGACAAAGCCTATGCCCAGGCCCGCCGCCCGCACGCGGGTTGGGCGGTCCTCGGAGAGCGCGACGAGCGACAGGAGCATGCCCCACAGCGGCGTGGTCGCGTTGCAGATGCCCGCCAGGGTCGACGGGATGGTCAGCTCGGCGTACGAGAAGAGGGAGAACGGCAGCGCGTTCAGGAGGAACGCCGCCACCGTCAGATGGCCCCAGGTGCGGGCGCCGCGCGGGAGCCGGTCACGCTTCACGACGAGGGCGACGGCCAGCACCGCCGTGCCGAACAGAAGGCGGCCGAAGGTGACCTGGAAGGGGGCGAAGCCCTCCGTGCCGACCTTGATGAAGAGGAAGCTGAAACCCCAGATCAGGGCCAGCACGCCGAAGCGGACGCGCCAGTCCAGGGCGGACCGGCGACGGGACGGGGACGGGAGGGCGGGGCTGCTCATGCCGTTCAGGGTGACCGACCCCATCTCGTAGTACAAGCGAGAATTTTTGGAGTCGTCCTCTTAGTATTGCTTACATGTTGAACCTGGAGCGCCTGCGCACCCTCGACGCCGTCGCCCGGCACGGCTCCGTCAGCGGTGCCGCCGAAGGGCTGCACGTCACCACGTCGGCCGTCTCCCAGCAGCTGACCAAACTGGAGCGGGAGGTCGGCCAGCAGCTGCTCGCCAAGAACGGGCGCGGGGTGCGGCTGACCGACGCCGGGCTGCTCCTCGCCGAGCACGCCTCGCGCATCCTCTCCCAGGTCCAGCTCGCCCAGGCGGACATCGAGGCGCAGCGCGGGCAGGTGGTGGGCGAGGTGCGCATCGCCGCCTTCCCCACGGCGATGCGCGGGCTGTTCCCCACCGCGATCCGCGCCCTGCGCGCCGCCCACCCCGAACTGCGCGTCCACACCGCCGAGCTGGAGCCGGACCTCGGGGTACGCGAGGTCTTGCGCGGGGACGGCGACCTCGCCGTGGTCCTGGACTGGAACAACAAGCGGGCGCCCGTCCCGGCCGGTCTGGAGCGGGTCAGGCTGCTCGACGACTCCGCCGACGTGGCCCTGCCGGCCGACCATCCGCTCGCCGGGCGGGCGGCGGTGGAGCTCGAAGACTTCGCCGACGAGGACTGGGTCTCCTGGCCCGCGGGCGAGTTCTGCCACGACTGGCTGATGTTCACGCTCCGCTCCAAGGGCGTCGAGCCGCGGATCGCCCATGTCGCCGGGGACCACTACACCCAGCTCGCCCTGGTCGCCGCCGGGCTCGGCGTCTGCGTGGCGCCCCGGCTCGGCCGCCCCGCCGTCATGGCCGGGGTCGCCTTCGTGCCGGTGCGCCAGCCCGTGCGGCGGCACATCTACGCGACCTGGCGCACCGACGCGGGCCGCCGGCCGTCCATCCGCGCGGTGGTCGAGGCGCTGCGGGAGGCGGCGGCTCCGCTGGGCGGCTGAGCGGGGCCCCGGGTGCCGTTACCCCAGCTTGCGGAAGTCCCAGGACGCGACGGCCTCCGGGGTCAGGCGCATCCAGGCGTGCCGGCCGTCGTGCGGCATGGCGTCCAGGCCGAAGTTCTTCGCCGCGAAGAGGCGTTCGACGGCCTCCAGTTCGGGGCAGGGCTCGCCCGTGCGCGGGGCCTCGCCCACGAACTCCACGGCGCCCGAGAGCTCCACCCCGCGCAGCTCCCCGTACTCCTCGCCGTCGTCCACCACCACCGCGATCCGCGGCCGGGTGCGCAGCTCGGCCCAACGGCGGCTGCGGGTCAGGGAGTACAGCCACAGCGAGTGGCCGTCCCAGGCGAACCAGAGGGCGCTGACGTGCGGCCGGCCGTCGGCCGACACGGTCGCCACCCGGCAGGTGCGCTGTTCGCTGAGGAAGGTGTCGAGCTCGGCCGGGGTCATCATGATCCGGCGTCCACGGCGCTGTGCGACGGTCATCGTCCGCACCCTTCTGGATTTCTGATGGAGTGTCAGAAATCATGGGGGGTCCGTCGCGCGGTGGCAAGGAGCGCGCGGCGGCGGATCCGGGAGACGGTGACGACCGAGGAGGAGACCGTGGGGCACGCGGAACAGCTCAGGGAACAGCTGGCGCCCGACGGCGCCGTGCTGCTCACCGTCGAATGCCAGCAGGGCGTGGTGGGCCGTGACAGCGCGCTGCCCGAACTCGCCGCCGTCGCCCGCTCGTCGGGCGCCCTGCGCAACGTGGCCCGGCTGGTCGCGGCGGCGCACGCGGCCGACGTCCAGGTGCTGCACGCCGTCGCCGAGCGGCGGCCCGACGGGCGCGGCGCCAACCGCAACGCCCGGCTCTTCCGGGCGGCCGCCCGGCTCCCCGTACAGCAGCACAGCGGCAGCGCCGCCGTACGGATCGCCGAGCCGATCGAGGTCGCCGAACAGGACCTCGTCGTACGGAGGTTGCACGGGCTCTCGCCCCTCGCGGGCACCGACGTCGACGCGCTGCTGCGGAACCTCGGTTGCCGGACCCTCGTCGTCACCGGCGTCTCCGCCAACGTGGCCATCCCCAACGCCGTCTTCGACGCCGTCAACCTCGGCTACACCGTCGTCGTGCCGAGCGACGCCATCGCGGGGGTGCCGGCCGACTACACCCCCGCGATGATCCGCAACACCCTCGCCCTGGTCGCCACCATCGCGACCACGGACGAGGTGCTCGGCTGCTGGAAGGCCCCGCGCCGGGCCGCCGCGCCGCGCTCCTGAGGCCTGCTCCCGAGGCGTGCTCCCGAGGGGGGCGGGGTCAGCCGAGCCTGATCGCGTCCCCCGTCACCTCGATCGGCGTCGGCTCCAGCGGGCTGGGCGCGGGGCCCTGCTTGACGCTGCCGTCCGAGGCGTCGAAACGGCTCTGGTGGCACGGGCAGACGATGACCCCGTCGGCCACCCCGCCCACCGTGCAGCCCGCGTGGGTGCAGCGCGCGGAGAAGGCCTTGAACTCGCCCTTCTTGGGCTGCGTGATCACCACACCCCGGTCGGCGAGCACCTTGCCGCCACCGACCGGGATGTCGCCGGTCCGCGCGAGCGGCGGGGTCTGCGAGGTGCCGGCCGACGCGTCCGTGCCACCCGAGGTGTCCGTGCCGCCGGACGCGTCCGCGCCACCCGTGTCGCCCTTGCCGGCCGCGCCGCCCGTGGTGCCGTCACCCTCCGACGGGCTGCCGCCGCAGGCCGCGAGGGCCGCGACGAGACCCGCGCCGCCCGCCGCCGAGACCACTGTCCTGCGCCCCACACCACTCATGGCTCACCCCTTGTGCTCCGCTTGTGATCCGCCGCTTCCCGGATTCCCGGACGACCGGCGCCATGTTTCCCGAAGAAGGCCGTCGCCCGCCACGGTTACGCGGTGGCCCGATCGGGTGGCTCGGCTCAAAGGAGCCCCGCGCAGGCCTCCCGGGTGGCCCGGTGCACCGCGCGGGCGAGCCGGGCGCCCCAGAGCGAGCGGGGGCCGGCGAAGGGCTCGGCCCCGATGCCGGGGGCGGCGGCAGGGCAGGCGACGCAGACCGCGTCCGTGGGGGTGCCGGAGGCGTCGGCGCCCAGCTCCACCAGGGCCTGGACCTTGGCCTCGGTGGCCGTCGCGACGGCGTTGACCAGGGCCGCGTCCGAGAGTGGCACCGGGAGCGACACGATGATGTTGATGGTGCCGGGGCGCGGCGCGCCGACCGCGCCGGTGTCCGGGGCGGCCGCCCAGCCCCGTACGCCGATGCCCGCCGTGACGACCGCCTCGGCGCCGCCGTCCGAGGCGAACCGGCGGTCGCCGACCGAGGCCGCCGTCATCAGCCCGACCCCGGCGCCGCCGAGCCCGGCCCGCGCGGCCAGGGCACTCAGATGGGCGACGGGGTCGCGGCGCGCGTACCCCGGGGGCACCTGCGCGTTCACCACCCAGTCGCGGGCGCCGATGCCGCCGCCGAGGACGGCGCTGGACACCATCCGGGTGCCGGGCCCGGGCGCCCAGACCAGCAGCGGCCAACTGCGGCCGTCCTCCTTGTGGCCGAGCAGGACGGCGTCGGCGAGCGCGGGCGTGGCGGGAGCGGTTCTCAGAAGCACGTCGCACTGTAACGCGAGGGTCGGGCGGGTGTCGGAACTCCCCACTCCGGTTTGGAAGTTGCGGAAAGAGTTTGCCTCCCGGGTCTTGTGTCTGCGCGGAGGCGGATGCGATGGTCGGCCTCTTCCTATTCCAGCCATCGTCGATGGCGCATTTCACCCCCTGGGGTCCGCATCTTGTCTACGCGCGTAACTCTCCTGCCACGCTGGTCCTTCGCCGTACTGCGGATGGCCGCCCTCATGGGCGTCGTGGCCTCCCTCCTGCTCTTCGCCCCCGGTGCCGTCGGACCGGCCCAGGCCGCACCCGCCTGCGCCGTGCTCTCCGGCGGCGCGGCCCCGCAGGCCGCCGCGGCCGTCGACGCGGCCTGCGGGCGGATCGGCATGCCGTACTCCTGGGGCGGCGGCCACGGCTCCACCCCCGGGCCGACCTACGGCCTCTGCGACCCGGACAACGGCGCCCCCGACGACTGCAACGTGAAGGGCCTCGACTGCTCCGGCCTCGTCCGGTACTCCTACTACCTGGCCGTGGGCAGCGACATCCTCAACGGCACCTCGCGCACCCAGTGGACCAGCTCCCGCGCGGTGGCCCGCTACTCCCGGGCCGACGGCACGGCCCCGCTGGTCCCCGGCGACGTGGTCTTCTTCGGCGGGACGGCGTCCACCATCCACCACGTGGCGCTGTACCTCGGCCAGGGCTACATCGTGGAGGCGCCCTACTCGGGTGGATACGTGCGGGTCGTCGCGCTGTCTTCGCACAGCGACTACTACGGGGCGATCCGGCTGTACGGCGCCAACGGCGGCTCGACCACCCAGCCCACCCCCGACCCGGAGCCCGCTCCGGCGCCGACGTCCGGCCGCTACTGGGTGGACACCTTCGCCAACGCCTCGGTGTTCGCCTCTCCGACGGCGACGTCGGCGACGGGGACGTTGTACCAGGGCACCAGCTACGTGTACTGCAAGGCGTGGGGTCGTGAGATAGGAGACGGCGGTTCCTATAACCACTGGTGGCTGAAGACCGATCCGGACGCCGGGCCCGCGGGCCAGTGGGTGTCGGCGTTCTACCTCTCCCGCTGGGGCAACGACCAGGCCAAGGACAACAACGGCACCGTGATCCCCGACTGCCCCGGCAGCACCCCGGCGCCGACGTCCGGCCGCTACTGGGTGGACACCTTCGCCAACGCCTCGGTGTTCGCCTCTCCGACGGCGACGTCGGCGACGGGGACGTTGTACCAGGGCACCAGCTACGTCTACTGCAAGGCGTGGGGCCGTGAAATAGGAGACGGCGGTTCCTATAACCACTGGTGGCTCAAGACCGACCCCGACGCCGGACCCGCCCGGCAGTGGGTGTCCGCGTTCTACCTCTCCCGTTGGGGCAACGACCAGGCCAAGGACAACAACGGCAACGTCATCCCCGACTGCTGAGCCGTCACGCGAGCACGGCCGGCAGGGTCTCGGGCCGGCGCGCCACCACGCTGGGACGCCAGTCCAGGCGGTCCCACGGGTGCGCCGGCCGGAGCGACGGATACCGCCGGAAGAGCTCGGCCAGGGTGGTCCCGACGACCATCCGGCCCATCCGGGCGCCGAGGCAGTAGTGCGCGCCGTCGCCGAACGGCAGGGCGGCGACGTCCGGCCGGTGCGGATCGAGCCGGTGGGCGGACCGGTAGCGGCGCTCGTCGCGGTTGGCCGCGCCCAGGCACAGCATGACCTTCGCCCCGGCCGGGATCTCGGCGTCGCCCACCCGGAGCGGCTCGACGGCGCGGCGGGTGACCAGCTGCACGGGCCCGTCGTAACGGGCGAGTTCGGGCACGGCACGCTCGGCCGACTCCGGGTCGGACAGGGCCCAGGCGGGCCGCTCGGTCCCGTCGAGCAGGGCCCGCACGGCGAGGGCGATCTGGCTGACCGTCGTGTCGGTGCCCGCCATCGCCAGCATGACGAGGTTGGCGACGATCACCCGGGCCTCCGCCTCGCACCTGCCCCCGTCCAGCAGCTCCGCCGCGATCCCCGCGAGCCCGCCCCCTCGGGCCAGCCCCTCGATGTGGGTGCGGAACCGCTCCATGGCGGCACCGACCTGGTCGCGTACGCCAGAGCCGGGGACCGGATCGGTCATCCGGCTGATCGTGGCGGACCAGGCGGCGTAGCGCTCCTTGTGCGCGGGCGGCAGCCCCAGCAGCTCGCACATGCTCGCCGCCACGATCGGCTCGGCCACGTCGGCCACCACGTCGACGGCCGCGCCGCGCTCCAGGCCGTCGAGCACGGCCCCGACGACCGAGCCGACCCTCCGCCGGTGCCCCTCGACGGCGGCGGGCGTGAAGAAGTGCGTGAACAGCCGCCGGGTGCCCCTGTGGTCAGGCCCCTCGTTCAGGAGCATCCAGTGCCGGCCGTCGGCGACCGTCGGCGCGTCCGGGCCGCCGTGCCGCTCCACCCAGCGGGGGTCGGTGGGGAAGTCGGTGCGCAGCCGGGCGTCCCGCAGGAGCGCCGAGACCTCGGAGAAGCGCGTCACGACCCAGGAGCCGTACGGCAGGAGCACGGCGGGCGCCGCCTCGCGCAGCCGCCGGTACACGGGATAGGGGTCCCGGTGGAACGCGCTGTCGGTGAGATCGAATCCGTATGTGGCGGCGGCCGTTTCCTGTGCGGCGCTCATATCGCCTTCTCCGTTTCCCGCCGCGCGGAGACCACGACGCCGTCCGCTTCGAGTTCCCGGACGCGTTCCGGGGCGATGCCATAGGCGGCGAGCACCTGCGCGCTGTGCTGGCCGGGCGCGGGCGCGGGCCCGCCGAGAGCCGTCGGAGTGCGGCTGAAGTGGGGTGCGGGCGTCGGCTGCGGGATGCCCTCGTGGAGCGTGTACGGTGCGCCCGCGCCGTTCTCGCGCACGGCCTCGTCCAGGTCGAGTACGGGCACCACGCAGGCGTCCGGCGGGAGTTCGGCGACCCAGTGGTCACGCGGGTGCCGGGCGAAGGCGGCGGCCAGGACGGCCCGCAGCTCCGGCCACCGGCCGGGGTCGTCCCGCCAGTGCCGGACGTCGTCGGCAAGACCGAGCGCCTCGACGAGGCTGTCGTAGAAGCGCTGTTCGAGCGCGGCCACCGCGACATGGCGTCCGTCGGAGCACGCGTACGTCGTGTAGTGGGGCGCCCCTCCGTCCAGCAGGTTCGCGCCCCGGCGATCGGACCAGGCGCCTTCCGCGCGCAGCCCCAGCACCACGCTGAGCAGGGAGGCGGCGCCCGTCACCATGGTGGTGTCCACCACCTGACCGGCGCCGCTGAGCTCGGCCTCCCTCAGCGCGGCGATCACGCCCATCGCCAGCAGCATCCCGCCGCCGCCCATGTCGGCCAGCAGGTTCGCGGCGGGCACCGGAGGACCTCCGGCGGGTCCCACGATCCCCAGGGCGCCCGACAGGGCGGTGAAACCCAGGTCGTGCCCCGGGCGTGCGCTATAGGGCCCGACGCGTCCGAAACCCGTGATCCGCCCGTAGACGAGCCGGGGACGGCGCCGCAGACACGGCTCGGGACCGAGGCCGAGCCGCTCCATCACACCGGGGCGGAACCCCTCGACCAGGACGTCCGCCTCCGACACCAGGTCGAGCAGGAGCCCGCGCCCCCGCTCGTGCCGCAGGTCCACCACGGCCGAGCGCTTGCCCCGGTCCACCACCCGGTGCGCCTCGGCCAGTTCACGGCGTCCGCCCGGGCGGTCGACACGGACCACGTCCGCCCCGAGATCCGCCAGCAGCATCCCGCAGTACGGAGCCGCGCCCGTCGACGCCAGCTCCAGGACCCGTACGCCCCGCAGCGGCCCGCCGTGCGGCCTCTCCACCACATCCATGTGCTCTCTCTCCTCGTCCGGGATCGCCGTTCATGGCTATCGAGGCGGACCGGTCGCGGACCACAGGTGACGAGACCGGGCCTGTTGAAGGCGTTGAGAGCGGGGCCGGGCCGTCGGACGCGGGACGGCGGGCCGGGTGCCACGGGTGTTGAAACCGTTGAACGGATTGGAGATCCGGCCACGCGCGGTGTTCCGGTGGGAGCAGCCCCGAGGCCTCGGGCCGGGGGCTGTCGACATCCGACGGGGGAAGGGGAACACCACGATGGCCCGACACCGCGTGGCGAACGAGCGGCTCCGCGCCCTGCTGAAGGAGGCGGGCTGGACCCAGGAGGCCTGTGCGCGCGCCGTGAACGCGACCGGCGCCGAGATAGGCCTGCGACTGGCCTACGACCGGACCGCGGTCGCGCACTGGCTGGGCGGCACGGAACCGTACGAGCCGGTGCCGCTGCTCATGTCCGAGGCGTTCACACGCCGGCTCGGCCGGGTGGTGACGCCCGAGACACTGGGCCTCACGCGCGGGACGGACACCGAGCGGAAGCCGGACGTGCGCGACGCCGGCGCCGAGGCGGTGCTCGCCACGGCCATGCTCGGCGAGGGCGACGGGCAGGGCGGCCGGCAGGCGAGGGCGACGCCCTACCGGACCATGACCCGGGCACCGCGCTGGCGGGAGCCCGCCCCCCTGCCCCCGGCCGCGGAGCCGGCCGGGCCCGTGCGCGTCGGCGCCTGCGAGGTCGCGCTGCTCGGTGACGCCGTCCGGCACTTCGCGCTCGCCCTGGGCACCCACGGCGGCGCCCACGCGCGCAGGGCGCTCGCCGTCTACCTCTCCGAGACGGTCGCCGCGTGGCTGCGCGCGCCCTGCGCGGAGGAGGTCCACCGCGGCCTGCGCCGCGAGGCGGCCCATCTCGTCCTGGTGCTGGGTCTCATGCACACCGACATGGGCGAACACGGGCGCGCCCAGGGCTACTTCAAGGCCTCGCTCGCGCTGGCCGGCGAGTCCGGGGACCAGGACGTCTGGGCCATCGGCCTGCGCGCCCTCTCCGCGCAGGCGCTCACCCTCGGCCACCGCGCGGCCGCCCTGCGGTGCGCCGTCGCCGCCGTCGACGCGACGTCCGGCCGCCCTTCGGGCGCGGTGCGCGCCTACACGCTGTCCCAACTCGCCGTCGTCCGGGCGGCCATGAAGGAGGAGCGCGCCGCGCTGAGCGCGCTCGACCAGGCGGAGCGGGCCCGGGAGGGCGACGAGGGGGACGGCCCGTTCCGTTCGTACCCGGAGAGCGCGCTGGCCTTCCAGGAGGCCGAGCTGCACCGCCTCCTCGGGCGGCCGGGACTCGCCCTGCGGGCCCTCGACCGCTCCGCCCGCGCCCGCGCCCCCCACGACCGGCGGGGCCTCGCGCTCACCCTGGCGAGGCGGGCGGAGCTGCTGCTGTCGAGCGGCCGGATCGACGAGGCGTGCGTGACCTGGGCGGCGTTCACCGAGGCCCGCGCGGGGCTGCGCTCCCGTACCGTCGTGGACGCCTCACGGGGAATGCGGGCGGCGCTCGCGCCCTACGCCCGACGCCCGGGCGTACGGGACCTCCTCCGCGTCCCGTCCTGACCGCGCGCCGCCTAGGCTGGGGGCGGAAGCCACCAGCGCTCCCCGAAACGATTGGACAGCCTCGGAACATGCTTACAGAGGTGACGGCGACCCGTTACGTCACGCCCTTGCGTGAGGGCGGGTCGCTCCCCGGGATCGTCGAGGCCGACGACCTCGGCACGTACGTCATGAAGTTCACCGGCGCGGGGCAGGGGCGCAAGACCCTGGTCGCCGAGGTGATCTGCGGGCAGCTCGCCCGGCGGCTCGGGCTGCGGGTGCCGGAGCTGGTCGGTATTCAGCTCGACCCGGTCATCGGGCTCGCGGAGCCGGACCAGGAGGTGCAGGAGCTGCTCAAGGCGAGCGGCGGGCTCAACCTCGGCATGGACTTCCTGCCCGGCTCGCTGGGCTTCGATCCGCTCGCCTACGAGGTGGACGCCAAGGAGGCCGGCAGGGTCGTCTGGTTCGACGCCGTGATCAACAACGTCGACCGGTCCTGGCGCAATCCCAACATGCTCGTCTGGCACGGCGACCTGTGGCTCATCGACCACGGCGCCACCATGATCTGGCACCACAACTGGCCCGGCGCCCAGGCCTCCGCCGCCAAGCCCTACGACGCCTCGGACCACGCCCTGGCCCCGTTCGCGCCGGACGTCGCCGCCGCGGCCGCCGAGCTGGCGCCGCTGGTGACCCGCGAGCTCCTCGACGAGGTCGCCGCCGACGTCCCCGACGAGTGGCTGGTCGACGAGCCGGGCTTCACGACCACCGACGAGCTGCGGAACGCGTACGTGGAGGCGCTGCTGCCGCGCGCCGCGACGATCCACGAGCGGATCACGCTGGGGCCGCGCACCGAGCGCCGCCCCTCGCAGCCCCCCGGCTGGCTGGCCGAGCGGCTCGCGCCCCGGCCGCACGCCGCCGCGCAGAACCAGCACGACCAGCAGGACCGTACCGAGAACGGCGAGGACAGCACCACGTGACCGAACGCGATGTATTCGAGTACGCGCTGCTGCGCGTCGTGCCCCGGGTGGAGCGCGGCGAGTGCTTCAACGCCGGTGTGGTCGTCTACTGCCGGGCCCGCTCCTTCGTGGCCGCCCGCACCCATCTGGACGCGGCCAAGCTGGGCGCGCTCGACCCGGCCGCCGACGTCGCCGGGGTCCGGGCCGCGCTGCGCGCCGTCGAGGGGGTCTGCCTGGGCGGCGCCGACGCGGGCCAGGCGGCCGGGGACGACGCCGGACGGCGCTTCCGCTGGCTGATCGCGCCCCGCTCGACGGTGGTCCAGCCGGGACCGGTGCACACCGGTCTGACGGCCGACCCCGAGGCCGAGGTGGAACGCCTGCTCGACCTGCTGGTCCGCTAGGGCGCATCCGGCCCAGGGGAGTGGGCCAGTGCACCCGGTGGGCCGTTGACACCGGGTGCCAGGGCTTCTAGCGTCTCGTCTGCGGATGATACTAAGCGGTCGCTCATGTGCGGGAGAGCGGGCGGCCGCCGGTACGGACCGCATCCAGGGATGATCCAAGGGCGAGGAGAACCAAGCATGTCCACCACCGAGCAGCGCGTAGCCGTCGTCACCGGTGCGGCTCGCGGCATCGGAGCCGCCACCGCGATCCGGCTCGCCGCCGAGGGCCGCGCCGTCGCCGTACTCGACCTCGACGAGGCGGCCTGCAAGGACACCGTCGAGAAGATCACCGCCGCGGGCGGGACCGCGCTCGCCGTCGGCTGCGACGTCTCGGACGGCGCCCAGGTGGAGGCCGCCGTCGCGCGCGTCGCCGCCGAGCTCGGCGCGCCGACCATCCTCGTCAACAACGCGGGCGTGCTCCGCGACAACCTGCTCTTCAAGATGTCCGAGTCGGACTGGGACCTCGTGATGAACGTGCACCTCAAGGGCGCGTTCCTGATGGCGAAGGCCTGCCAGAAGCACATGGTGGACGCGGGCTTCGGCCGGATCGTCTCGCTCTCCTCCTCGTCGGCGCTCGGCAACCGCGGCCAGGCCAACTACTCCGCCGTCAAGGCCGGTCTCCAGGGCCTCACCAAGACCCTCGCCAAGGAGCTCGGCAAGTTCGGCGTCACCGCCAACGCCGTCGCCCCCGGCTTCATCGTCACCGAGATGACCGCGCAGACCGCCGAGCGCGTCGGCATGGGCTTCGAGGAGTTCCAGGCCGCGGCCGCCTCGATGATCCCGGTCCAGCGGGTCGGCCGTCCCGAGGACGTCGCCAACGCCATCGCCTTCTTCACGGGCGACGACGCCGGCTTCGTCTCCGGCCAGGTCATGTACGTGGCCGGCGGCCCGCTCAACTGACGTACGGGCACGGGAGGAAGGACGCGATGAACGCGATGAGCGCGCAGGAACCGCCCGAGCTCTCGGGCAAGGTCGCCCTGGTCACCGGCGCCAGCCGGGGCATCGGCTACGGCGTCGCCGAGGCCCTGGTGGCCCGTGGCGACCGGGTCTGCATCACCGGACGGGGCGAGGAGGCCCTCAAGGAGGCCGTGGAGCGGCTCGGCGCCGACCGGGTCATCGCCGTGCCGGGCAAGGCGCACGACGAGGCCCACCAGGCCGCCGCGGTCGCCGCCACCATGGAGGCCTTCGGCCGGGTGGACTTCCTGGTCAACAACGCCGGCACCAATCCGGTCTTCGGGCCGATCGCCGAGCTGGACCTGAACGTGGCCCGCAAGGTCTTCGAGACCAATGTGGTGTCGGCCCTCGGCTTCGCCCAGCAGACCTACCGGGCGTGGCAGAAGGAGCACGGCGGGGCGATCGTGAACATCGCCTCGATCGCCGGACTCGCCCCGTCGCCGTTCATCGGCGCGTACGGGATGAGCAAGGCGGCCATGATCAACCTGACCCTCCAGCTGGCGCACGAGTTCGCCCCGTCGGTCCGGGTCAACGCCATCGCCCCGGCCGTCGTGAAGACCCGGTTCGCCGCGGCGCTGTACGAGGGGCGGGAGGCCGAGGCGGCCGCCCCGTATCTCCTCGGCCGGCTCGGCGAGCCGCAGGACATCGGCGGTGCGGCGGCCTTCCTCACCTCCGCCCAGTCGGACTGGATCACCGGCCAGACGCTCGTCGTCGACGGGGGTCTTTTTCTGAACGCCGGTGTCGGGTGACCGATATCCGGACACTTTCCTGAATTCATGACCGGTTTGGCCCCGGTTATAGGCTGAATGCCCTCAAGTGCCCCGCCAGGGTCGAACGTTGACCTGGTGGGGCGCTGCGGTATCGTCTGCCGACCCCAGGCTGAACGAGGAGCGTGCACGTGTTCAACCGGACCAGTCTGCAGGCCGCTGCAGCCCTTGCGTCCATATCCCTCCTGTCCGGATGCAGTGTGTTTTCGGACGGTGAATCCGCAGGGGATCAGAGAATCGTCGTCGGTACGACGAGTTCTCCGTCCACGCTTGATCCGGCGGCCGCCTGGGACAATTCCTGGGAGCTTTTCCGGAATGTCTTCCAGACGCTCGTGAGTTTCCCGACCGGCAGCACCAGTCCGAAGCCGGACGCGGCGGACTGCAAGTTCAAGGAGGGGAGTTCGAGCCGGGTCTTCGAATGCGTCCTCCATGACGGTCTGACCTTCTCGAACGGGCACAAGCTGGACGCCAAGGCCGTCCAGTACTCGATCGAGCGCATCCGCACGATCGACGTCAAGGGCGGCCCCAACGGCATGCTGGGCTCCCTCGACAAGGTCGAGGCGATCGACGACCGCACGGTGGTCTTCCGGCTGAACAAGTCGGACGCGACCTTCCCGTTCATCCTCGCCACCCCGGCCATGTCCATCGTCGACCCGGCCGAGTACCCGGCGGACCAGCTCCGCAAGGACGGCAAGCTGGTCGGCTCCGGCCCGTACGTCCTCGACGCGTACAAGGAGGGCGAGAAGGCCGAGCTGACCCGCAACCCCAGCTACAAGGGCTTCGCCGACCGTAAGAACGGCGGCGTGACCATCCGGTACTTCAAGGAGTCCGACCCGATGGTCGCCGCCCTGAAGAAGAAGGAGATCGACGCCACCTACCGGGGTCTCACCGCCGCCGAGGTCGTCGCGCTCCAGGCCGACAAGCCGGAGAACAAGGGCCTCCAGCTCGTCGAGTCCACCGGCGCGGACATCCGCTACCTGGTCTTCAACACCCGCGACGACTCGGTCGCCCGGCTCCCCGTCCGCAAGGCCATCGCCCAGCTCGTCGACCGCGACGAGCTGGTGAACAAGGTCTACCAGGGCACGGCCGAGCCGCTGTACTCCATGGTGCCCAAGGGCATCGCGGGCCACACCACCAAGTTCTACGACCGCTTCGGCTCGCCCGACCCGGCCAAGGCCAAGAGCATCCTGCGCGCCGCCGGCATCACCGAACCGGTCAAGCTGGACTTCTGGTTCACGACCGACCGGTACGGCTCCTCGACCGCCGCCGAGTTCGCCGAGCTCAAGCGGCAGCTGGAGGAGAACGGCCTCTTCGAGGTCACCCTGCACGGCAAGCCCTGGAAGGAGTTCCAGGCGGGCTACCAGAAGGGCCAGTACCCGGTCTTCGGCCGCGGCTGGTTCCCCGACTTCCCGGACCCGGACAACTTCGTCGCCCCCTTCATGGGCAAGGACAACGTCCTCGGCACCCCGTACGTCAGCCCGAAGATCACCGACGAGCTGATCCCGAAGTCCCGGCGCGAGAGCGACCGCGGGGCCGTCCTCGACGAGTTCGCGCAGGCCCAGGAGATCATGGTCCAGGACGTCCGGCTGCTCCCGCTGTGGCAGGGCAAGCTGTACATCGCGGCCAGCGACGACATCGGCGGCGGCGAGCGGGCGCTCGACCCGCAGACCGTCATGCAGATGTGGGAGCTCAGCCGCCGCACCAGCTGGTAGGAGCCGGGTCCCCGCCGGATCCGGAGCCGTCCGTCCGCCGTCCGCCCCCCTCGGGGAGCGGGCGGCGGACCGCGTTGTCAGTGGCTCCCGGTAGGTTCTCGTGCGTAAAGGCGAAACACCCACCGGAGGTTGTGGACGTGACCGACACCGACATGCTGCCCGAGTCCTGGCGCGGCGTCCTCGGCGAGGAGCTGCGCAAGCCGTACTTCGAGCAGCTCACCGAGTTCGTCGAGAAGGAGCGGGCCGACGGGCCGGTCTACCCGCCGCGCGAGGAGGTCTTCGCGGCCCTCGCCGCCACCCCGTTCGACCAGGTGAAGGTCCTGGTCCTCGGTCAGGACCCGTACCACGGCGAGGGGCAGGGCCACGGGCTCTGCTTCTCCGTCCGGCCGGGTGTGAAGACCCCGCCCTCGCTGCGCAACATCTACAAGGAGATGCACGCCGAGCTCGGACACCCGGTCCCCGACAACGGCTATCTGATGCCGTGGGCCGAGCAGGGCGTCCTGCTGCTCAACGCGGTGCTCACCGTCCGGGCCGGCGAGGCGAACTCGCACAAGGGCAAGGGCTGGGAGAAGTTCACCGACGCGGTGATCACGGCCGTGGCCTCCCGGCCCGACCCGGCGGTCTTCGTGCTGTGGGGGAACTACGCGCAGAAGAAGCTGCCGCTCATCGACGAGGAGCGGCACGTGGTGGTGAAGGGCGCCCACCCCTCGCCGCTCTCGGCGAAGAAGTTCTTCGGCTCCCGCCCCTTCACCCAGATCGACGAGGCCGTCGCCGCCCAGGGGCACGAGCCGATCGACTGGCGCATCCCCGACCTCGGCTGAGCCTCGGCCGGATCCGGCGCGGCTGCGCTAGCGTCGGGTCCGGCCCGTTTCGTACCGGGGGCCGGATCGACAGCGGGTGGAGGTCGCAGTGACCGGGCAGCAGGTGTCGGACGACGGTGTCATGACCAGGATCGGGCAGGCGATGATGCTGCTCCACGGCGGGGACAGGGAAGAGGCCCGCAACCGCTTCGGCGCGATCTGGGCGCAGATCGGACCGGACGGCGACCCGCTGCACCGCTGCACCCTCGCCCACTACATGGCCGACGCCCAGGACGACCCCGACACCGAGCTGGCCTGGGACCTGCGGGCCCTGACCGCCGCCGAGGGGCTCGACGAGGACCGGCTGGCCCGGCACGACTCGGCCGTGGCGCTGCGCGCCCTCTACCCCTCGCTCCACCTCAACCTGGCCGCCGACTACGTGAAGCTGGACCGCCCGGACGCGGCCCGCGTCCACCTGGACCGGGCCCGCGCCGCCGCCGAGGTCCTGGACGACGACGGTTACGGCAACGGGGTGCGGGCCGCGATCGAGCGCCTGGAGGTACGGCTGCGGGGTCAGCGGCCGTAGGTGCCACGGCAGATCCTCGCCTGCTCGCTGTCCGGGCTCCAGCCGCCGTAGCGCGCGCCCAGCTCGCACAGCTCGGCGGCGGAGCGGGGCGGTTCGAGGAGTCCGGGCAGGTCGACGGCCGGGCGGCCGTGCCGCTGTCCGGGCGCGGTGGACGAGTGCGGCTTCCTCGGGTGGTGTCGCGGGGTGTCGGCGGCGTCGCCCGCGCGTTCGCCGCGCCCGTCGTCCGTGCCGCGCTGCCGTCCGGTGGTCGCGCGGGGTTCGGGGGCCGGGGGATCGGGCATCGCCGCCTCCAGGGCCTCCCGGGCGGGGCCCTGGACGATCTGCGGCGCGACGTCGTGGCCGGGCCGCTCGCCCGCCGGGCTCGGGACCGGCGCGGGGGCCGTGGGCGGCGCCTGCACCGCGACGCAGCCCGAGAGGGCGGCCATCGCGACTCCGGCCAGGATCCTCACTGTGGTTCTGGTTCCATGCACCCGGGCAACTCTGCTGGTCGGGCGCGGTTTCTCACACCCCTACTCGCGGGGAATGCCCCGCATGGGTGATCACCCGGGCGCGGGCTGACCCGGCTCGTCCCGGCCGGTTCTCAGTCCCCGGTGGCGCCGTCGATCCGCTCGCGGATGAGGTCCGCGTGACCGTTGTGGCGCGCGTACTCCTCGATCATGTGGAGGTAGATCCAGCGCAGGTTGAAGGTCCGCCCGGTGCGGTGCGTCCCGCTGCCCAGGTCGTCGAGGCCGCGGCCTGCGGCGTTGGCCCTGGCGTGGGCGATCTCGGCCTGCCAGGTGGCGTACGCCTCCTCCCAGGTGTCCTCGGCGGTGACGTGGATGTCGCCGTCGTGGTCCTCCTTGGTGGAGTAGATCCAGCCGGCCTCCTTCTCGCCGGCCAGGACGCGGCGGAACCAGCCGCGCTCGACCTCGGCCATGTGGCGGACCAGGCCCATCAGGTTGAGGTCCGAGGGCGGGGCGGAGGCGGTGCGCAGCTGCGCGTCGTCGAGGCCCTCGCACTTCGTCGCCAGGGTCGCGCGGTGGAAGTCGAGCCACTGCTCCAGGGCTTCGCGCTCGCCGGTGAGGGTGCCGGGGTCGACGCGGGAGCCGGCGTCGGTCTGTTCGGTGCTCATGCCCCGCATCGTCGCCCAAGATCGTCCGGCGGGCCAGCGTTTTGCCGTGTCTTCACGCGGGGGTGCGGGCGGGGTGTCAGCGGGCGAGCAGTCCGCGCAGCAACTCGTCGAATCCGGTGCGCAGTTCGGCGAGGCCGGGCGCGGCGGCGTGGAAGGAGCCGGCCGCGCAGGAGAACATCATCCCCTCGCACCAGGCGATCAGCGAGAGCGCGTGCCGCTCGGGTGCGGGCGATCCGGCCTCGGCCATCATCGCGGTCACCGGGCCGTGGAAGACCGAGCCCGCGGCGTCGAAGAAGGCGCGGAGCTCGGGGCGGCGGGTGGCCTCGAGGGCGAGCTCGTAGCGGGAGACGAGCAGGGTCCTGTGATCGGTGAGGTAGCGGTGCAGCGCGAGCGCGAGGGCGTCGACGAGCGCCTGGGGCCCGGCGTCGGCCGAGGGCAGCTCGTCCGGCGTGAGCACCGCCGCCTCCCGCTGGACCTGGCGGCGGACGGCGGTCTCCAGGAGCGCCTGGCGGGTGCGGGCGTGGTTGGAGGTGGAGCCCTGGGGGAGCCCGGCCCGCTCGTCGACGGCACGGTGGGTGAGCCCGCGCATGCCCCGCTCGACGAGCAGATCGAGGGCGGCGTCGCCGATGCGGTCGGCGCGGGTGGGCGGGGTGTGGGGGGTCGGTGCGGCGGTCATGGGGGTCATGGGGGTCATGGGGACAACCTAGCGACCGTCGGGGCGGGTGGGACTACGTGTGTAGTGAGAGGGGGTGTCGGGGCGACTACGGCTGTAGTACGGTCAGGGTGTCACTACACCTGTAGTTCGTAGGTCGCCTGCCGTCCGGCGGCTCGGAGCCCTCCGAAGGGGGAGTCATGGAACAGCACCGTGCCGTCGTCGTCGGCGCAGGCATCGGCGGTCTCACCGCCGCCATCGCTCTGCGGGCCCGCGGCTGGGACGTCACCGTCCTCGAACGCGCCGCCGGGCTCACCCCGGTCGGCGCCGGGATCGGCCTCGCGCCCAACGCCCTGCGCGCCCTGGACGTAATCGGCCTCGGCGACCCGGTCCGCGCGCTCGCCGCCTGGCAGGGCGACGGCGGGATGCGCCGCCCGGACGGCCGCTGGCTCGCCCGTACCGACGCGGGAGCCGCCGCCGAACGCTTCGGCGGACCGCTCGTCCTGCTCCACCGCTCCACCCTCGTCGACCTGCTCCGCGCCGCCCTCCCGGCGACCGCCGTGCGCACCGGGACCGCCGCCGCCCTCGCCGACCCCGGCTCCGCCGACCGGCCCGCCCGCGTCGCCACCCCGGGCGGCACGCACGAGGCCGAACTCGTCGTCGCCGCCGACGGCATCCGCTCCGCGATCCGCGGCGCCCTCTTCCCCGTCCATCCGGGCCCCCGGTACACCGGATACACCACCTGGCGGGTCGTCGTCCCCGCCCCCGCCGAGCCCTTCGCCCCGCACGAGACCTGGGGCCCCGGGCGTCTGTGGGGCAGTCAGCCCCTCAAGGACGGGCGCGTCTACGCGTACGCCATGGCCGCCGCACCCGCCGGGGCCCACGCGCCCGACGGCGAGAAGGCCGAGCTCCTGCGCCTGTTCGGCGACTGGCACCACCCGGTCCCCGCGATCCTCGCCGCCACCGACGAGGCGGCCGTCCTGCGCCACGACGTCCACCACCTCATCGACCCGCTGCCCGCCTTCCACCAGGGCCGCACGGCACTGCTCGGCGACGCCGCCCACGCCATGCAGCCCACCCTCGGCCAGGGCGGCAACCAGGCCGTCGAGGACGCGATCGTCCTCGCCCACCACACCGGCCGCGGGGGCCCCGTGCCGACCGCGCTCGCCGCGTACAGCGCCGACCGGCTGCCCCGTACCGGCGCCCTCGTCCGCAAGGCCGCCCGCACCGGCCGGCTCGCGCTGCTCTCCGCCCGCCCCGCCGTCGCCCTGCGGAACACGGCCGTCACCGCCGTCTCCCGCCTCGGCCCCGGACTCGTGCTGCGCGGCTTCGACGGCATCGCCGACTGGAGGCCGCCCGCCGGCCCCGTACCGCCGCGCGTAAGCTGACCGGCGCGTACGGCCCTTCGGGGGACGTGGGCGAACAAGCGATCACGCGCGCGAGCGAACTACGGCAAGGAGCACCCGTGAAGGTTGGCTGCATCGGACTCGGCGACATCGCGCAGAAGGCCTATCTGCCCGTCCTGTCCGCCCTTCCCGGGGTCGAACTCCATGTGCAGACCCGGACCCCCGCCACCGTCGAACGGGTCGCCGACACCTACCACCTGCCCGCCGGGCAGCGGCACACCGACCTCGACTCGCTCCTCGCCGTCGGACTCGACGCCGCCTTCGTGCACGCCGCGACCGCCGCGCACGCCGAGATCACCACCCGGCTCCTGGAAGCCGGGGTGCCGACCTACGTCGACAAGCCGCTCGCCTACGACTACGCCACCTCCGAAGCGCTCGTGGAGCTGGCCGAGAAGCGCGGCGTCGGCCTCACCGTCGGCTTCAACCGCAGGCTCGCCCCCGGCTACGCCCAGTGCCTGGAGCACCCGCGCGAGCTGATCCTGCTGCAGAAGAACCGGATCGGCCTGCCCGAGGACCCGCGCACCTTCGTCTTCGACGACTTCATCCACGTCGTCGACACCCTGCGCTTCCTGCTGCCCGGCGAGGTCGACCACGTCGACGTGCGCGCCCGCGTCCGCGACGGGCTCATGCACCACGTCGTGCTCCAGCTCTCCGGCGACGGCTTCACCGCCATCGGCATGATGAACCGTCTGAACGGCTCCACCGAGGAGATCCTGGAGGTGTCGGGACAGGACACCAAGCGCCAGGTCCTCAACCTCGCCGAGGTCGTCGACCACAAGGGCCAGCCGACCGTGCGCCGTCGCGGCGACTGGGTGCCGGTGGCCCGCCAGCGGGGCATCGAGCAGGCGGTCCTGGGCTTCCTCGACGCCGTACGCGAGGGGCGGCCGCTCAGCGCACGGGACGCCCTGCTGAGCCACGAGCTGTGCGAGCGGGTGGTACGCGAGGCCCTCGCCCAGGCCTCCTGAACGTCCGCGCGCCCTCGGCCGCGCACAGCGCGCCGATCACCAGGAGCGCGCCGTAGACCGGCCAGTCGCCGAACCGGTCGTAGAGGGTGACCGTGTCGGCGAGGGGGAGCGTGTAGACCGTGGCGGCGCTGCGGTCGGTGCCGAGCGCGCTGCCGGTCCGGCGCCCGTCGGGGGCGTACGCGGAGCTGATCCCCGTCAGCGTCGCGTGCACCACCGGACGCCCCGACTCCGCGGCCCGCAGCGCGGCCAGCGAGGCGTGCTGCGCCGGGGCCCAGGTGTCCTGGAAGGTGGAGGTCGCCGACTGCACGACCACCACGTCCGCGCCGTCCCTGACCAGCCGCCGGCTCATGTCGGGGAAGGCCGACTCGAAGCAGACCAGCGGCCCGATCCGCAGCGGCCGGCCGCCTTCGCGCGGGGCGGGGAGGGTCATCACGACCGGGTGGGTGCCCCGTTGGCGGTCCTCGCCCGCGGCGCCCTTGCCGACGGAGGTGGCCCAGCCGAGCAGGGCGCGTGCCGGGACGTACTCGCCGAACGGCACGAGCCGCATCTTGTCGTAGCGCTCTCCGGTCGGGCCGTGCGGTCCGATCAGGATCGCGCTCTTGTAGATGCCCGGCCGGTCGGAGCGGCGCGCGTCCACGTTGACCAGGAGCGGCGCGCCGACGGTCCTGGAGAGCGTGGTGAGCCGGGCGGTCAGGTCGGGCCGGGCGCCCAGGTCCGCGCCGACGCTGCTCTCGCCCCAGACCACCAGGTCGGGCCGCTGTCCGGCGAGCGTCCTGGTCAGCTCCTCGGCGCGGGTGAAGCGCCGGTCCACGCCGCCCGGCCCGTCGAACACGCCCGGCTGGACCACCGCGATCCGCACCGTGCCGGTGGTACGCGGCGGGGCCGTGCCCCACCAGACGGCGCCGAGCACCAGGGCGCAGCCCAGCAGGCCCACCAGCGCCGTGCGCCGCACCGGCCGCACCGCGATCAGCAGCGCGAGGGCCGTGTTGACCGCCACCACGAGCAGGCTCACCAGCCAGACCCCGCCGACCGAGGCGAGCCGCAGCGCGGGCGGCACCTGCCACTGGCTTGCCCCGAGCAGCCCCCACGGCCCGCCCAGGCCCTCCCAGGAGCGGGCCAGCTCGACGAGGAGCCAGCCCGACGGGACGACGACGAGCGCGGCGGCGGCCCGCCCGGCGGACGGCTCCCCGCCCAGCATCACCCGCACCAGCCAGCCCCACGGCAGCCACAACAGCCCCAGGAGCGCGGCGAGGACGACCAGGAAGACATGGAGGCTCGGCAGCAGCCACTGGTGCACGCCCAGCATGAAGCCGATGCCGCCGCACCAGCCGTCCAGAGCGGCCCGGCGGGCGCTCGGCGCCGTGCGGATCAGCAGCAGCCAGGGGACGAGGGCGACGTACGCGCACCACCACAGCGAGGGCGCGGGGAAGGCGAGCGCGGGCAGGGCGCCGAGGAGGACGGCGAGCGCGGACCGGCCGAGCCCGGACCGGGGCCCCTGGCCCGCGAACGGATTGCGCATGCCGTGCCTCCCGGTGTCGCTCCCCCCGGACGTCGTCAGGGGGGACCCCACCAGTGTGCGCGCGGCCCGGCCGCCGGACCTCACACGCGGCGCCACTTCTCCTCGACGACGACCGAACGCAGCAGCCAGCCCCCGCCCGCGCGGCGCAGCCCGAAGGCGTAGCGCCCGCCGCACACGAAGTCCTCGCCCGACTCGAAGCGCATGGGGTTCACGTAGTCGGCGCGCACCGTCGCCGTGTCGCCCGGGTAGCCCCCGAGATCCTGGATGCGCACCCGCCGGTTGACGATGAGGTGCTGGCGTACCGGGAACAGGCGCATCGTCTCCGCCAGCCACTCCGCGACCTCGGCGGCCGGGCCCTCGATGCCGCCGGACCCGCGGTAGTCGGCGCGCCCGTCCGGGGTGAACAGCGCGCGGTACGCCGCCCAGTCGGAGTCGTCCACGGCCACCGCGTAGCCGGTGATCAGGTCGTCGATGGCGAGCCGGTCCATCACGGTCGCGAGATCCACGCGCTGCGTCATCGGTTCAGTGTCGGGCAGAGCGGGCCAGGGGCCAAGGGGTGTGCGGGGCCCGGTACCGGCGGGGCCCCGCGGGGCCGGGTCAGCCCGCGGACTCGCCCGCGTGGGGGCTGAGGACGTCGGTGCCGACGAGGATGAACAGGACGATGCCGAGGGCGATCCGGTAGATCACGAAGGGCATGAAGGACTTGGTGGTGATGAACTTCATGAACCAGTTGATTGGTCGAGGTCGGCAGCTGCCTTGACCTGCTGTTTCTACCACTTTTCAAGATCGAATCGGAGGGGAGGGGGAGACGGTTGCTTGAAACGCTTACCCTCGTCGGCCACGAAGTGCAGTCACCTGGTTTGCAGCGAATCGGCAGTCTCCTGCTCCACGGTCAGCCTCGATGGGCCACGGGGGGCTCGCCAAGGCGACCCGCCTCACCGGACAAGTCCTGGGCCGCTCGCAGCCTCGGTGGCACTGTGTGGATCTCGATCAACTCGTGCACGTCGGCTGGATCGCCCCCCCCATGGCTCGGTCGACGTCGATTTCAAGCGCCGGAGCGGTGTGACCGCCGCGCCGCAGGTCTCTGTCGAGGGCGTCGCCCTGCTCTCGCCCAGCCGCTCCGTCGCCGAGGGCGCGTGGTGCGAGCCGCCTCTCCTGGCTGCCGCTCCCTGCTGAACATGCTCACCCTGGTGGTGCCGGGGGATGGCTGGAACATGGCGGGGATTCCCTGTCGGCGACTGGAGGCTCGCCGCTCTGTGGTGGTCGCTGCGGGCTGACGGTGTGTGGATGGTCTGAGCGAGGGCTGATGTTTTGTTGTTCGCAATTGGGAAGCATGGCCATGTCAAGAGAATCCGCTTCTCGTGGACTCGACCCGTTGACTTGGTGGTATCGATGCAATAACAGCAGATCACAAACGGGGCTCTAAGGTCTAGACCTTCGCTGAGCTCGGTATAAGGTCTCCTCCGCTTCATGATTTTTTAAGATTGCGAGTATCAAGTGAAAACACACGGGCGTCGCTGGGGAGCGGCGTGGGGGGTGGCCACGGCAGCAGTCTCACTGCTGACGGCTGCCGGCCTGTCGGCCCAGACGGCAGTTGCTTCCGCTCCTGCCGGGGGTGAGTCGGAGTTCCCTGTAGCACCGGTTTCGTCCCCTGTTGCCGACGAGGCTGGACGGGGCAAGTCGTTCTGGGGGGACGACGCTCTGCCTGAGGCGACAGCCGAACAGGGGGCGTCGCGTAAGGCTGTGACGACCGGCCAGCGTATGCCGGTCGACAGCCTGACCAGCGAGAACAGCATGGTGTTCGCCAACACCGACGGCACGTTCACCGCCGAGACCTCGCCCACGGTCGAGCGCGTCCTCAAGAGCGGACGCTGGACACCGGTCGACACCACCCTCGTCTCGCGTGCTGACGGTCTGGTCGAGCCGAAGGCCGGTCAGCAGATGACGCTGTCCGGCGGCGGTGCGGGACCGCTGGCCCGGATCACGAAGAACGGCCTCACCTACGAGCTCGGCTCGCCGTGGACCCTTCCTCGGCCGACGGTCACCGGTTCCACTGCCGTGTACGCCTCGGTGCGTCCGGGTGTGGACCTGGTGGTCCAGGCACGTCCTGACGGGTTTACACAGAACCTCGTTGTCCACGACCGCACCGCCGCGTCCGATCCCGCGCTCAGGAGCGTGCGCTTCCCGGTCAAGACCGACGGGCTGGTCGTGCGTGAGTCGGGGGCAGGCAACCTGTCGCTGGTCGACAAGCAAGGCCGTGCTGTGTTCTCCAGCAGTGGCGCCCTGATGTGGGACGCCGGGAAGCCGCCCACGGTCCGCATGGCGAGGACCACGGCGACGGCGCCCGTGAAGTCCTCCGTTCAGGCAGTCGAGCCGGCTCCTGACGCCCGCACGGCCGTCGCCGACATCGCCGTCTCCGGCGAGGCGCTGTCCGTGATACCCGATCAGGGCTTCCTCACAGACCCCGCGACTTCCTATCCGGTGGTCATCGACCCGCCGGCGGTGACCGCTTCACTGACCGGCTGGACCACGGTGTGGTCGAACTCGGCCTCGACGTCCTTCTGGAAGACGTCGCACTCGCTCGGGGTCGGCTATGACGCCTGGGTGGACAACAAGAAGGCACGTTCGCTGTTCCAGTTCGACACGCGTCGCGTGGCGGGCAAGAAGATCCTGAACGCGACATTTACCGCGTACGACATCTGGTCGGCTAACTGCGACAAGAAGAACGTCGAGCTGTGGCGCACGGACGCCATCTCCTCCGGCACCACCTTCGCGAAGCAGCCCGCCTGGGCCGCCAAGGTCGACACCGTGCTCGCCGCCAAGGGATACAGCAGCAGCTGCCCCGACGGTGACATCGAGTTCAACGCGACGGCCGCGGTCGCCCACACCGCCAAGGCGAACGCCACGACGACGACCCTGGGCCTGAGAGCCGACGAGAGCGACCCGCTCGCGTGGAAGCAGTTCCTCTCGCCCGCCGACCCCAACGCCACCGCCTCACGCAAGCCGCGCCTGTCGATCACGTACGTCTCGCCTCCGGACACCAAGCCGACGTACGTGAAGCTGGCCGATCCGAACCTGGCGTGCTCGGCAGCCTCCAGCCCCGCAGGCATCCGCAAGACGACGCCTCGCCTCACCGCGACCCCGACGTCGACCGACGGTTCGAACGCGAGCCTGCGCCCGAACTTCGAGGTCTTCGACTCTGCCAACACCAAGGTCGCAGCCCTCTCTCCGAGTACATGGACGGCGAGCGGTACCGCCGGCAGCGCTGTCACGGCGGCGCTGACGGACGGCAAGATCTACAGTTTCGCCGCCCGGACTGAGTACCGCTACACCTATGGCGGTACCACGGCGTCGCTCTACGGACCGTGGTCGGCCCGCTGCTACTTCAGCGTGGACACCAAGCAGCCGGACCCGCCGACGATCACGAGCTCGCCGTACACACAGTGCGCCGCTCAGTCCTGCGAGACCGATCCCGAGCTCGGCAGTGTCGGCATGACGGGCACCTTCACCATCACCACTCCGAACAGTGACGTCCGCAGGTTCCAGACGCTGTTCAACGGTGTTCCGCTCGACGACAAGACCTACTCGTCAAACACGAAGGCTCACACCGTCAAGATCGCTCCGACGAAGCGGGGGAACAACGTCCTGCGCGCCATCACGTACGACGCGGCAGGTAACGTCAGCGCGCCTGTCGACTACCTGTTCAAGGTCGGCGCCGGCAGCAAGCCGGTGGCCACGTGGGCCTTCGACGAATCGGCCGGAACGATGGCAGCGGACTCTTCCGCGGGAGGCTCCGCCCCGCTCACGTTCACGCAGGACACCACCTGGACCGACCAGGGGCGCAACAAGGGTGCCGTCCGCTTGAACGGCACCGCGACGGGCCAGTCCGCGGCCCGCGTGGTCGACACGATGAACAGCTTCTCCGTCTCCGCGTGGGTTCGGCTGAACAAGGACGACGTTCCTTCAGCGGTGGCGGGGCAGCCCGGCAACGTCATGTCCTCCTTCCAGCTGTACTACTCCTCGTACGCCAAGCGGTGGGTCTTCGCCCGCTACTCCGCCGACACCACCACCGGTGTCACCATCGGAGCCTCCTCGCAGAAGCCGCCGGTCCTCGGGGCCTGGACGCACCTGCTGGGCGTCTACGACCAGCAGGCCGGCAAGGTGCGTCTCTACGTCAACGGCCGTCTCCAGCAGGAGTCGGCGTACACGACTCCGTTCGCCGGCAACGGTCCGCTCCAGGTTGGCAGGTGGGCGGCCGGAACGGCACGCGACTTCTTCCCCGGTGATGTGGATCAGCTCCAGATCTGGGACCGGACGGTCTTCCCGGACGAGCTCGGTGCACAGGTGAACATGGAGGACGAGAACACCATGCTCCTCCAGCCGCGGCTGGAGGCCGAATGGGCCATGGACGAGCCATTCGGCGCCACCACCGCGTCAGACAGCAGCGGCAACCAGCGGCCCATGACTCTCGCCGACACTGACTTCGTCGACACCGGGCTTTCCGGCCACGGCACTGTGCTCGAACTCAAGGGCACGGAGGCCTCGTCCGCCAGCGCCACCGTCCCGCTGGACAACTCCGGCAGTTTCACCCTCGCCGGCTGGGTCGATATCACCCAGGACAACCGGCTGGAAGACACGAGCATCGGTCACGCGGCGACGATCATCGCGCACCCCGGGAATCAGACCAGCGCCTTCCGGCTCGTCTACTACCAGCCCAAGGGCCGGACGGATGGCTACTGGATTCTCGAGATGGCGGAGAACGACGTCGCTGGTGGCCCGCGAACGCTGCTGTACTCCGACCTGACAGAGGCACCCAAGGGCTGGGTCCACGTCACCGCCACCTATGACTCCGTCACCGGGGCCGCGAGGCTCTACCTCGGCGGTGTCCGCCAGGGCGACCAGGACGGTGCCCTGGTGAACAACACCTACCAGCCGGCCGGCCCCGTCATGACGGGCAAGTCCCGCATCTACCCGACGGGCGTCTGGGGCGACACCCTCCTCGGCCAGGTCGACGACCTTCGGGTCTACACCGGCGCCATGTCCCAGCAGGACATCACCAAGCTCGCCTACATGGCAGAGCCTGAGGTCCCGCTCGAGTAGAGCCCTTCGCTCAGACCTCTTTCCAGTCACCTTTTCCTACCGTGGTGTGCCCCTGGGGCACACCACGGTCCTCAGAATGCGGAGAACCACGTGTTCGGCACGAGACAAGTGCTGCCCACATGGTCCTGGCGCAATGCGAGTCGTCGCCGTATGGCGGCCGTCGCATTGCCCGTGACCACGGCAATCGTCACCACACTCCTGGGCGCAGCCCCTGTCCAGGAGTTCGAACGCGACCACGCAGCCCTTCAGAAGGCTCAGTACGGAAGGGCCGAAACGCTTCAGCCCCGCAAGAGCAGGGCGGCCAATCCCGTCCCAGCGGCTGAGGCCAAGACCCGCCAGCGGGCGGGATCCAAGCCCGTCTGGCCGACGGCGGCCACTACGCGCGTTACCCTTCCGGCCGCAGGCACAGCGGCCCCCGCCCCCGGCCTGCCCGTCGAGCTGTCCAGATCCACCCTCGCCGCCAGTGCCACGCCGGAGGCATCTGCACGGGTCAAGGTTGCTCACGGAGCCAAGCCCCCCGCCGCCCCTGCTACGCCGCAGGCCGCC
Source organism: Streptomyces sp. NPDC094032 (assembly GCF_040303965.1). Classification (NCBI taxonomy): domain Bacteria; kingdom Bacillati; phylum Actinomycetota; class Actinomycetes; order Kitasatosporales; family Streptomycetaceae; genus Streptomyces; species Streptomyces sp. NPDC094032. The sequence continues at coordinate 61,643 of NZ_JBEOUE010000033.1, forward strand.
CAGGTCCGGGTCCTGGACCGCGCAGCCACCGCCAAGCTCGGCATCGACGGTGTCGTCCTCAGCGTCGCGCGCGCCGACGGCAAGACCGATGCCTCCGCAGTGGACGTCGCCGTCGACTACAAGGGGTTCGCCGACGCCTACAGCGGGAACTGGTCCTCGCGCCTGCGCATGGTCCAGCTGCCTGCCTGCGCGCTCACCACCCCCGAGAAGCCGGCCTGCCGCGCCACCACACCGGTCCCCTCGGACAACGACACCGCGGAGCAGACCGTCACCGCGCAGGTCGCCACCCCGAAGACCGCACTGGCGGCGAGCGCGTTCACCGTGCTGGCGCTGTCGGCCGGCGCTTCCTCCGACCGGGGAACGTATGAGGCCACCGCGCTGTCCCCGTCGGCTACCTGGGCCGGCGGTGGGTCCAACGGCGACTTCACATGGTCCTACCCGATGGATGTCGTGCCGTCACCGGCCGGACCGGCACCGGGTCCGTCGATCGGCTACTCCGCGCAGAGCGTGGACGGCCGTACCTCCGCCACCGCCGCCCAGCCGTCTTGGGTGGGTGAAGGATTCGACCTTCCGACCTCGTACATCGAGCGTGCCTACGGCAGTTGCGACGACGACGGCCAGAAGGACAAGGGCGACCAGTGCTGGAGGGAGGACAACGCCTCCATCGTCCTCAACGGAAAGTCCAGCACCCTCGTCAAGGACACGCTCACCGGCGAGTGGCACCTGCAGGGCGACGACGGCGAGCGTGTCGTCCGCGGAACCGGTGCCGTCAACGGTGACGACGGCGACACCGGCGACAAGGGCGAGTTCTGGACCGTCACCACGACCGACGGAACCCAGTACGTGTTCGGCAAGAACCAGTTGCCCGGCTGGACCACCGGCAAGCCCGAGACGAACTCCGTATGGACCGTCCCCGTCTTCGGCGACGACTCCGGCGAACCCGGCTACTCCGCCGGCACCACCTTCGCCGCACGCTCCAAGAACCAGGCCTGGCGGTGGAACCTCGACTACGTCGTCGACCCGCACGGCAACGTCATGACGTACTGGTACGACAAGGAGCTGAACTCCTACGCGAAGAACGGCGCCACCGGCAACGGCACCGAGTACACGCGCAGCGGCTACCTCAAGCGCATCGACTACGGCCAGCGCACCGACACCGTCTTCTCGACCACCCAGCCGGCTGCCGCACGGGTGAAGTTCACCGTGGCGGAGCGCTGCATCCCGGTCACCGGCGGAGAAACCTGCGCCAACCTCACCGCCGCCAACAAGAACGCGTGGCCGGACGTCCCCTTCGACCAGATCTGCAAGAAGGACACCGTCTGCACGGACCAGTCCACCCCGTCGTTCTTCTCCCGCAAGCGCCTGACCGACATCACCACCCAGGTCTACAAGGGCACGGGCACCGGCGCCGACGCCGACTACCGGGACGTCAACAACTGGCATCTCGAGCACTCGTTCCCGGACCCGGGTGACGGCTCCAACGCCGGGCTGTGGCTGAAGTCCATTCAGCACACGGGCAAGTCCACCATGGGTGCCGCGGCCGAACCGCTGCCCCCGATCAGCTTCGCCGGTGTCCAGCTCGACAACCGGGTCGACAAGACCGGTGATGACATCCCGGCGTTCAAAAAGTGGCGCGTCCGCAAGGTCACCTCGGAGACCGGCTCGGAACTCACCGTCAATTACTCCGACCCCGAGTGCGTCGCCGACACAAACATCCCCAGCGCGCTCGACAAGAACACCAAGCGCTGTTACCCGGTCAAGTGGATCCCGCCGTCCAACCCCACCCCGGGCACTGACCCCCAGCCGCGCACGGACTGGTTCCACAAGTACGTCGTCACCCAGGTCACTGAGTCCGACCCCACCGGCGGCGCCCCGCTGAAGCAGACCGATTACGTCTACGACCCGGCCGGCGGCGCCTGGGCCTACGACGACCAGTCCCCGATCATCCAGGACAAGTACCGCACCTGGGGCACCTGGCGCGGCTACCAGAAGGTCACCACCCTGGTCGGCGAGGCCGCCGGCGTCCGCTCCAAGAGCGTCAGCCTCTACTACCGGGGCATGAACGGCGACAAGCAGGCCGACAGCACCACCCGAGTGGAGAAGATCACCGACTCCCAGGGCACCGCCGTCACCGACGAGGAGCAGTACGCCGGCCAGCTGCGCGAACAGATCACCTACAACGGCACGACCGGAGAAGAGATCTCCGGCACCATCACCACCCCGCGGTCCTGGAGCACCGCCTCACGCACGCACAGCTTCGGCACCGTCCGCGCCCACATGGTGCGCACACAGACCGAGACCAAGCGCACCCCGGTCGCCGGCTCCGCTGACATCACCTCCAAGGTGAGCACCACCTACGACGAGAAGAGCGGCCTGCCGCTGACCGTCGAGACCGAGGGCGGCGGCACCAAGGACTGCACCATCACGTCCTACGCCCAGAACACCACCGCGTGGATCCTCGACAAGCCCAAGCAAGTCGAGCAGCTGTCGGTCGGCTGCAACACCACGCCCAAGCGCACGAGCGACCCGGCCACCACCGACGTCATCTCCGACACCCGCACCTCCTACGACGGCCTGGCCTGGGGCACGGCCCCGGCCAAGGGCAACGTCACCACCTCGGAGCGTGTGACCGGCTACAACACCGACGGCATCGCCCTCAAGCCACAGGTCGTCAACACCGCAGCCTACGATTCGCTGGGGCGTGCCACCGGCCTGTGGGACACCAAGGGCACCCGAGTCAAGCACGTCGAGTACACCCCCGCCGCCGGCGGGCCACTCACGTCGACAAAGGTCCTCAACGCCCTCGACCACGCTGTCACCACCGAGATCTACTCCGACTGGGGCGTCAACAAGGCCAGCATCGACCCTACGGGTAGGCGCACCGAGATGGGCTACGACTCACTCGGCCGTCTGACCGACGTCTGGTTCGCCGACCGCAAGCGCGCCACCGAGACGCCCAGCAAGAGGATCGAGTACAAGATCCAGCAGGGCAAGGTGTCCTGGGCCGCGACCAAGTCCCTCAACAACGACGGCAAGACCTACCAGACCGCGTATGCCATCTACGACGCACTGCTGCGCCCGCGCCAGACGCAGGCACCCGCGGCAGTTGGCGGCGGCAGGGTCATCACCGAGACCAAGTACGACACCCGCGGCCTCGCCGTCGAGACGGCGGCCGACTACATCGACACGACGGCCCCCACTAGCGAACTGGCCAACCTTCTGACCGCCGCACCCGGCGGAACGCAGACCGTCTACGACGGAGCCGGACGCGCCACGATCGCCATCAACCTCGCCAACGGCAAGGAACACTCCCGCACCACCACGACCTACGAGGGCAACACCACCACGGTCGAGCCCCCGGCCGGCGCGGCCGCCGTCACAGAGCAGGTCGACGGCCGAGGGATGCTGTCGGAGAAGCGCGAGTACGACGGCAACCGGGCAACCGGCGCTTTCACCAAGCTGACCTACACCTACGGCCGAGGCGACCAGCTCACGAAGGTCGCCGACAGCGACGGCAACGCCTGGAAGTACGACTACGACTTCCTGGGCCGACAGAAGAGCGTCACCGACCCCGATGCCGGGACCTCGAAGAGCGAGTACGACGAGCTCGACCAGGTCGTCGTCACCGAGGACGCCCGCGGCAAGATCCTCACCTACACCTACGACAAGCTGGGCCGCAAGACCGGCAAGCTCCGCGACCGCATCCCAGTCGTGAACGACGTTCCGACGATCGACGACAGTAAGTACCTCGCTCGCTGGACCTACGACAGCATCGCAGCGGGCCAGCTCACCTCATCCATCCGCTATGACGGTGGCAAGGCCGGCAAGGTCTACGCGATGACCAACGCTGCCTACGACCCGCTCTATCGGGTCCTGAAGCAGCAGTACACGATCAGCACCACGGAAGAAGCGACCGCGGGCACGGGCGTCTACACGATCACCAACGCCTACAACCGCGACGGCACCCTCCAGCAGCGAACCATCCCCGCCATGGGCGGCCTGGGCCTCGAAGTCCTCGTCTACGGCTACAACGACCAGCGCCTGCCCACCACACTGGCCGGCCTGACCGGCCTCGTCCAGGACACGAAGTACCTGCCGGCAGGCGAACGCATCAACACCACTCTCGGCGTGTCCTCCACCGCTAAGTGGGTCGACATCAGCCAGTCCTACGAGAGCGGCACCAAGCGCCTCGCCCGCCAGACCATCGCCTCCGAGTCCCGCGGCAGCACCGACGCCGACGTTTACTACCGCTACGACCAGGCGGGCAATCCCGTCGAGGTCGAGGACAAGTCCACCGTCACCGGGGACCGTCAATGCTTCACCTACGACGGCCACCGCAGGCTCAGGACGGCCTGGACCGCGACGACGGACTGCGCCACCACGCCCACCACGGACACGGTCGGCGGCATCGCCCCCTACTGGAAGTCCTTCACCTACGACACCGCCGGAAACCGCAAGACCACGATCGACCACCTCACCCAGGGCGGTCCCGCCACCAGCACCTACAACTACGACGAGAAGACCCCCGGCGGCACGGTGCGCCCGCACCTGCTCTCCAGCACCGTCACGCCGCCGGACGACGCGGCAGGCCCGTCTACCAAGTACTCCTACGACGAGGCGGGCAACACCCTCACCCGCACCACCGGCACACAGACGCAGAAGCTGGACTGGGGCCCCGAGAACGACCTCACCAAGGTCACCGAAGCCGACGGAAGCGAGACCAGCTACCTCAACGACGCCGAAGGCAACCGCCTTATCCGGCGCGACGCCGTAGGCTCCACCCTCTACCTGGGCGAGACCGAACTCCGCTACGACAAGGCCACCAAGGCCGTCACGGCTACCCGCTACTACAGCCACGCCGGCCAGACCGTCGCGGTCAGGACGCCCGGGTCCCTCACCTGGCTCGGCAGCGACCTCAACGGGACCACCAGCGTCCAGGTCGACGCCGCCACCCAGGCCCTCACGCGCCGCTACACCCAGCCCTTCGGTGAAGACCGCGGCCCGGCCCCGACCAACTGGACCGGCGACAAAGGCTTCGTCGGCGGCACCAAGGACCCAACCGGCCTCACTCACCTCGGCGCCCGCGAATACGACCCCACGACCGGACGCTTCATCAGTGCCGACCCGATAGCCGATCTGAAGGACCCCCAGCAGATCAACGGCTACGCCTATAGCAACAACAACCCGGTCACCTTCGCCGACCCCGACGGACGCTTCTGGTTCGCCTTCGTCGCCGTAGTTTTGGCTGTCGTTGAGGTCGTCATCGCAGCTATCCACCTGAAGCACCGCCAGTCGTCACGCAGCGGCACTTCCCACTCCTCATCGAGGTCGGGCTCCTCGGCATACGGAAGTGGAAACTACAGCAGCAGTGCCAGTGCCAGTGCTAGTAGCTGCGGCAGTGGGTACCCTGCAATGCGCCCCGAATGCACCTACAAGGGCCCCGCAGATACTCGTGCACAGGGCAGCTTCGCCGACTTCATCGGAGGTGTCGGCCATAACTTGGCCGTAACCGCAGAATTCTTTTCAAAACTCGGCCCTGTGTGCTGGTTCGAAGACTGCAGTGGGGCAACCAAGTGGTATGACGACTTCGTCACGAAGAAGGGGCTGGACAAGAACACTAAGGCCTGGGATGCAGGGGACGCGGTAGTAGACATCGTCGGACTCTTCAACCTCGCAAGCGGCCTGCGATCCCTCGCCAAGCACCTTCTCAAGGGGGCCGCGAAGAAGGCCGACGACGCGCCAATTCCAGCCCCTGGCTGCAAATGCTTCCTAGCGGGAACGGCAGTCCTGCTGGCCGATGGGAAGACAAAACCCATTGAGGAGATCAAACTCGGAGACGAAGTCCTTGCCGCTGACCCGGAAACAGGAAGGTCTGGCGCGCGAAAGGTGACCCGCCTCATCGTCACCGACGATGACAAGCACTTCAACAAACTGACCATCGCCACAAAGGACGGACCGGAGGAGCTCACTGCGACACACGAGCACCCCTTCTGGTCCCCCTCCGGGAGGCGCTGGATCGAGGCGCGCCATCTGAAGCCCGGTATGACCCTGCTCGCCAATGACGGCACCACCGTCGAGGTTCGAGCGAACCACTCGTTCAGCAGGCATGCCCGAACCTACAACCTGACTGTCGACGAGATCCACACGTACTATGTACTCGCCGGTGCCACGCCGGTTCTCGTTCACAACAGCAATTGCCCCGAGGTCGACGAAATATCTGAGAATATTTCGAAGCACGCCCTCGATTCGGCGAAGCGTCCCGACGGGGACGGCACCCACTTCGTGAGAGGTGTCGATGACGGCGCCCTCCCTTACTACGTCGACGGCGTGATCAATGGGAATGTTCCCAACGTCGAGACTAGATATCTTCGGAATGGTCGAGTAGGTTACTGGGACCCGGATAAGCGATCGGTCGTCATCGAAGATGGTGAAGGTGGAACGGTATTCACTCCCAAGGGTGGGAAGGATTGGTTTGACAATGTTCTCCGATGAAAAGGGCGATCCAGGTGCCAGCTCGCCGGCTCCCGTCGTCGTCCTCAGTGTCGACCAGTTCGAAGTGATCTTCCAGGTTACGCATCAGCTGCCCAATTTCCAGGAGTCCCGCCTCATGGAAATTGGGTGTACGGTGGCTGACCTGGAAACGCTGATTGGCGCGCTTCGCGAGATTGACGCTTGCGTGGCTGGAGCTTCGCGGGTGTGTATCTGGCTTCGTGACGATGAGGCGGAAATCGCAGTCGAGGTTCAAATGTTTTCAGGTGAGACGGGGGATGTAGCCGCTCCGAGCGTCGAGGTCAGGGCGACTATTCCGCTGCGAATCGCTAGACGCTGGTATGCGCTCGCACAGCTAGTTGTTTCCGCTTTGGGGTACCGGGAATTGTTCCTGCGGACGGGGTTTGACTCTGGTGAGGTCCAAGCGGCTGTGGCGGTACTTGATTTGGATTAGTTCGCTGTACGGAAATCGACTGAAACGGATCCGGTAACAAATCTCATCAGGACGCTGACGAGAGCTGAATGCTGGTCTGGCGAACACGCTCAAGCGCCGCAGAAGCCCCACCAGATTCGACTTCTGGTGGGGCTTCTCGGGCTCGTGACGGCAGTAGTTGACGGCAACGTCAGCGGACGGGCACTAAGCAGTGTTTTTGGTCGCTGTCAGCGAACATGAGAGAGGGTTCCTCGTGCGCGGCACGGCTAGGCAAGGGGGCACGTGACGAGGAGGCCCGTCTGGTGTCGCCAGCTTCTATGCGAGCAGGGGTGCTGGCGCACCCGCTCCGGCCGGATGCACCTCCAGTCCGCCGTCGCTGTTCAGTACGGGACGACGGCCTGGGTAGGTGCGGCGCGCAGTATCGAGGTCACGCTCAACGAAGTCGCCGACGAAGATGAGGACGCTGTGTAGGAGTTCAACCTTCTGCGTACCGGTGGCCGCCAGCGGAGCTGTGCTTCTGCGGTCATGGGCGCCGTTGTCGGCGGCAGGTTCGGTCCAGGCCTACGCGGCCTTCTCTCGATCGGTGAGCAACATGTCGTTACCGCAGCCGTTCCGCCACATGGTGCCGGTCGTGCTGCTGGACTGCTTGCTAGGGAAAGGCACGGGCCATCCAGTCTGCTGGGGCGTCCACCGCCGCGTACGACTCCGCCACCACGTACGGGATCAAGGAGGCGGGTCTTGGTGCGCATCTACCGTCGCTGGCCGAACCGGACTATGGGGAGCGCGACCCGCGCCTGCCGGTCGTGAGCTCCGCACTGTGGACGCAGTACCTCCTGGACCGCTCCCCCACCGTCGCTGAGGCGGTCGACGCGCTAAAGGCCGAACTTTCTCCAGGTGCGCCCAAACGGGGACGCCCACGCGGGCACGTGGAGCACGGTGCACCTGGCGCTTGACCACCCCAGACTCGGCGGTTGTCGAGTGCCGACAACCTGCTCGCGACGTCACCGGCCGGCACGAGCCCCGTGAACCGTTCACCTCCGCTCTCGCGGGGGCGCGAGGCGGCTTACGCTCGCGAAGCCGTGGCCTGGCGTCCGGGAGGGGTGGTCAGGGTACGAGGCTGTCGAGGTCGAGGTCGAGGTCGAGGTCGAGGTCGAGGTCGAGGGGGATGGGGATGGGGATGGGGATGGGGATGGGGACGAAGACCTTCAACCGGTTGCGGTGGATGCCGGTGGCCACGTAGGTGCTGGTCATGGTGTCGAGTTCGTAGGTGTGGACGGTGGGGGCGCCGGTCTCGTCCTCCAGGCGCCAGAAGTGGGGGATCCTGGCCTGCGCGTACTTGAAGGGCTTCAGGAAACGGTCGCGGTCCGCCGACTCCTCCGAGACGACCTCGATGACCAGGGCGACGCCCTCGGGCGCGTACCGCGTTCGGTCGGGGTCGTACGGGGCGGTCGTGACCAGGATGTCCGGCTCGGGGCGGCTCTTCTTGTCGAGCCTGACGGTCATCTCACGCTCGGCGTCGAACCCGGCGGGGGCGGCCTGGCGCAGGGCGAACGTCAGGTTCTCCACCAGCCGGGCGTGCCAGGACCGCTGCGGCGAAATCCTGAAGATCAGGGCTCCGTCGACGAGTTCGGCGTGCCGCGGTGCCTGGGTGAGGAGGTCGAGGTCATCGGCTTCCCAGCCGCTGATCCTGGGCGGGATCATCCAGTCGGGGAGTTCGGCCGGTCACGCTTCCTCCAGGCGCCTCAGGGGCCCTCATCCCGGACCACGGACACGGGCGCAACGCTGGTATCAGCAAAGTCGAGCGACCGGAGCTCTCACTCGGTCCGTGTGGGGCCGAGGAGGCGGAGGCAGGTGATCGTCTCGGTGTGGAACTGGACGACGTGGTTCATGGACGAGCTGCTTCGGAGGGGGTGCACGTCAGCTTGAGCGCCGGGTCGAGGTCGGCCGACACCAGGCTTGCGATGTCGTCGAGGTCGCAGTGGAAGCCTCCCGTCCTGGTCCTCACAGGTCAGGGGCCCCGCAAGTGGTGCCCTGGCGTACGGCGGTGCCGCAGCTGGTTCCCGGGTTCCGCCGAGCCGTGAGGGGCGTCAACTGGTGCTGGACGCGGCCTGCCAAGTGCGGGCCGCCCGCGCCCTCGACCGGCTCGCACGTGACCTGGTCGACAGCTCGGAGTTCAACCGGATCGCCCTGGACGCGGACGCCTCGCCCTACAGCCGGCCGGCCTCGCTGGCGATGCCTGGGACACGGTGGACGAGCGGCTGCGTTTCCTCGTGGCGAGAGCCGCGGCCAGGCCGCATATGAACCTCAGCTGACCCGCTCCACCCTCGGCACAGAAGTGCCCGCACAGCTGTGCGGGCACCGGCATGCGGACCATGCCGGGCCTCGAACCCGACGAACTCGCCCAAGTCGAGCGGCTCGTCGTGCGGGCGACCGGCGCCGAGCGGGTGTGGGCGCTGACGGAGTCCGGAGGCGGAACGTTCAACCACAA
>NZ_JBEOUE010000034.1:0-69442 GCF_040303965.1 Streptomyces sp. NPDC094032
CCGGTGAACGTCCTGGCCGGCCCCGGCACCCTGCCCGTGTCCGAGCTCGCCGAGGCGGGAGCCGCCCGCATCAGCGCGGGATCCTCCATCGCCGAAGCAGCATACGAACTGGTCCGCCGGGCTGCGCGCGAACTACTGGAGCAGGGCACGACGACCTCGCTGGAGGGCGGATTCGACTACACCACCCTCAACGCGCTGCTCCTGGCCCAGCCCGCGCACTGAGACGCGGTCAGGAGCGCAGCCACAGTCGGATCGCCGCCAGGGTGACGGTTCCATGGAAAATGTAGGCCCGCTGTCGTAGCGAGTCGTCACGGCCCGGAAGATCTTGATGCGGTTGATCGCGCGCTCGACTTCATTGCGGCGCTTGTACATCTGCTTGTCGAAGCCCGTGGGCCGGTCTCCTCTGCTGCCGCGACGCCGGCGGTTGGCCCACTGGTTCTTCGGCTCGGGATGGTGTGCTTGATCTGGCGTCTGCGCAGGTAGCGGTGGTTGTGCGCTTGACCCGGATGCGCTCCAGGACGGGGATCTGCTGCGCACTGTCGCCCCACTGGCCCTGCGTGATCAGCAGGGCCAGTGGGCGAAGGCCGCCTCTTCCGGCACGGTGGATCTTGCAGGTCAAGCCGCCTCTGGAGCGTCCGAGCCCTTCGTCGGGACGGTGCTGCCGGGGCGTTGGTCTTAGCTTGGGGATCCGTGGTGGCCTGCGCGGTGCTCCGGCAGCGTGCTGGTGTGCCCGATACGAGGTGTGGAGTACATGCGGACCATGCTCCAGTCGATTCGCCCTTGAGTTTCGGCGTCGGTCAGAACGGCCGGTAGACGGTTTTCCAGTTCCCGAACCGGCGAGAGCAGGTCCCGTCACGGGACACCTGTACGTATCCGGAACAGGATCCCGTTGATCGCCTCGCGGTGATCGATCCAACGTCCTCCGCGGCGAACGGACTTCGGTAGGGCGTCGGTGTGGCAGGGGCCGCGTAGGACGAGGAAGGCCAGACCGTCCGCGTCCAGTCGCTCCACCTTCTTCCAGCCCGCACAGAGCACGTCGATCTCGTCCTGGTCCAGGGCGATGCCACGTCGATCATGGGGCACGTTCTCCACCACCGGTGTGACCACGACGAGAGCGCCGCCGTCCCGAAGACGCTCACCCAGGCCGTGAACGATCCGACCGCGATCCTTCACGAACGCGTACACCAGTCGCATCACGACCAGGTCGAACGCCTGCCCGCCCAGCGGCTCCGGGTCATCACGCTCGATGTCCAGGCACAGCCAGCGCACACCCACGACGTCGGCATGCTCCGTGCGGGCACGGGTGATCGCGCTGTCGGCGAAGTCGACGGCGTCCACGGTGTAGCCGAGGGAGGCGAGACAGACGCTCATCTCCCCGGTGCCGCAGCCCACTTCCAGCGCCCGGCCGCCGCCCTCGGGACCGGGAGTGTGCTCGGCGAGCAGCTCGCGCTCGCGCGCACCGACCTGTCGGAAGTTCCTGCCGTCGCTGTAGTGCCGCTCCCACTGATCGCGGGCGGTGTACGTCACCGTGCTGCTCCTCATGGCCGGAGGGGTGGTGGTCAGAGGCGTTGTGCGGCCTGGGTCGGTGGCCGTGCTCCATCAGCTCGGGATCACCTGGGGCGGTGCGCGAGTAGCACCGTGAAGACGGCGTCCTCTCTGAGCACGCCGCCCCGGGCGTGGCCCCGGAGCAGTTCAAGTGCGTCGGTCTCGAAGTCGCGGTGGCGCCGCCCGGCGAACAGGGCGCGGCGGGCGAAGCTGGTCGTGTGCAGGTAGCCGAGGACGTCCTCGGGTCTCCAGTCGCGGGCTACGGGGAAGCTGTGCTCGGTTACGTCGCTGAACGCCGAGTCGGCGAGGTCGGCCACGAAGGAGCGGCCCGGCCTCGTGTAGGTGCCACGCGTGCCGGCGCGCCGCTCCTCGCCTAGGTAACGCTGGATCAGCACCCGCAGCGCGGCCGCCCAGTCCGCTTCTTGGGTCCACAGGCTGCCGTCTCCCATGATCGCCACGACGGCGTGCGGCGCGGCCACCCGGTCCGCCATGGCCAGGACCTCCGGGCGGGCCATCCAGTGGAAGGACCGGCAGGAGGTGATCAGGCTCGGCGCCCGGCCACGTCCAGAGGGGGAGAAGGTGTGAGCGGCGCCGGTGAAGACGTCTACCGTGCATGCTCCGCGCACCGGTTCGAGCGCTGCGACGGCCGCGTCGAGCATGTGCTGGTTCACGTCGACGAGGTCGATGTGCTTCAGCCGGTGCAGGACGGGCAGCAGTGCGCGCGGGACCTGGCCGGTGCCCGTCCCCAGGTCCAGGAGGACGGGGTCGGGTACGCCGTGCTGGGTGGCGGCCAGGAGGCGTACCACTGCGTCCGGCAGGCCGGGACGGTAGCGGGCGTAGTCGGCGACCTCGGATCCGAACAGGGCGTCGTCCGAACCCGCCGTGGAATCGGGCCGCCGGTCGGGGCGGGTCATCGCGAACCTCCAGGGAGGGATGTGGGGAGTTGCCAGGTCAGCATGCTGCTGGATCGCAAGTCCTGGCGCGCTGGACGCCATCGGCGGCGAAGTGGGGTGGGGTGGGGTGGCGTGGGGTGCGGTGGACGGACGGCGGGTTCGGCGGTCGCCCGGCAGTGGGAGGCCACCTCCTGGATCTCTGCTTCGATGTCCCGGGGGCAGCCGATCGCGCCGGGGCCGGCCCCGGTCGTACTGAGATCCGGTCGTACGGGCCGGAGTCCGGAGACCCCTGGCGCGGTCCCCAGGCCCCAGGCCCCAGTCCCCGCCCTCGGCCGGTAGCCGAGTGCGGGCACGTGCTCGCGAGCGTCGGCAGCGGCGCACGGTTCGATGCCGAGTGTCACGACGCCGCCGTTCGCTCGCGCGATCCGCGCCCCCACCGCTCACCAGCCCAACTGCGAGTACACGCGGCCTTCAGCGATGCCGGTGATGGCCGTTCTCGTGTAGGGGACCAGGCGGTCCGGGAGCTCCTGCTGGGGCCACCACCGCCAGGTCAGGCACTTGTCGGGCTCGCGGACCTCGGGGGAGCCCTTCCAGCGGTGCGCTCGGAACACGAGCTGCATCAGCGGCTTTCCGCCCGGGGTGTTCGCGACGTGTACGACGTGCGCCAACTCCACGTCCGCGGGGTCGATGACCAGACCCGCTTCCTCCCACGCCTCGCGGATCAGGCACGCGGTGGCGGACTCCTGCTCGCACCGCCCGGCCAGGTAGTGCCAGGTGTCGCCGGCGTAGCGCGATGCGGGGTGGCGCAGGCCCAGGAGCACGTTGCCCGCGTCGTCCTGTAGATGGAGGTGGACGCCGATGCCGTTCAGTACGGTACGGCCGCCCTCGTCCCATGGGGGAGCGGGCGTGGCCGGCTTGCCGTACGGGGCGATCTCGGCAGCGTGTCGGCGAATGAGGTCCCGTGTTTCCGGGCTCAGGCGCAGCCGGTCCAGCTCGTCGGTCGTGAACCAGCGCAGCAGCACCCCCTCGTGGAGCCGGAGCCGGTCGGGGTCTCCGCGCCAGCGGCCTACGAAGACCTGAATCGGGACGCTCAGGCCGTCGATGCTGGTGGCCGCCCCCACGGCGTACGGCTCCAGGCCCTCCAGGCGGAGGTCGGGGACCTCTTCGGACAGCTCACGCAGCAAGGTGCCCTCAAGGCTCGGGTCACCGTGCGTGCGGCCGCCGCCGAGAAGGTCGAACGCCCCGGACTGCCAGATGACGCCGGGCGCGTGGTCGCGCAGATGGAGCAGGTAGCGGCCCGCGCCGTCGTGAATCAGCACGGACGCGTTCACCGGCTCCGGCCGCCCGTCGAGCCGGGCTTCGAGGAGTTTCGCGCGCAACGACGGCGAGGTGACCTCCGCCAGGGTCCGCCACGCGGCGCCGGTGATCGGCGGCGGCTCCTCGTCGGCGAGGTAGAACACGTAGCGGAAGTCGTAGTGGCGGTGGGGCGGTTCGCCCTGGGACGGGGTCGCGTCGATGTCGTGGACATCGACGTCGATCGGGGAACCGAGCGTCTGCGGGGCCAGGCACAGGGCGCCCGGTGCGATCCCGGCCTCCTCCGTCACCTCGCGTAGTGCCGCGGCCAGCAGCGTACGGTCATCGGGCTCGATGTGGCCGCCGGGGACGTGGAGGACTCGGCGGTGGCGGTCGATGACGACGGCGCCGCAGGCGACGTGACCGGGCAGCGTCGTCCGGGCGGTCACGTCGAGGGGCCGGTCCAGAGCGGCGAGAAGTCCTGCCAGGGCAGCACGCTCGTCAGGGTGGCGACCGAGGTACGCCTCGACCGTCCTACGGATCGTGGAAGAGCTGGGTGACATGCGTGCCGTCTCGCCTTCGACGTGGGGGACTGGGGGAGGGGAGTGCTGTGAACTCGCAGGGGTAGGTGTGGGTATCAGTGCGTCGTCTGCATCGCCGCTCGGTTCGGCCGACGTCGTTGCGTGCCCCCTCGTGGACGTTCCGGTGGTGTCGGTGTGGTGTCGGTGTGTTCAACGACGCTGCCGCGTTTTCGAGCACATGTTCTTTCGGACGGGTTGCGCATCCGGGCGTTGAGCGGTTCTTCGGACGTGTGCAGTGCACCGGCCCTTGCCGCGCAAGGACCCGCGCCCGGGGCGGATTGGCCGAAACGCCGATGCTCGGCTGTAGTAGCAGGGGTGTCATCCGTCCGGAGGCGGCCTCTCCTGCGCGGTCGGCAGGTCGGCTGGCGAGAGGAAGCCCCGACGCTGCTGCCCGGCGCACGAGCGGGCCCCCGATCGTGATCGAGGGCCCGTTCTACGGTTCTGTCGTCGTGCTGTTCACGCCCTGCGGAGGACTGAGCGGCCCGCGTAGCGGGCGGTGGTGCCCAGTTCCTCTTCGATGCGGATGAGTTGGTTGTACTTCGCGGTGCGGTCGGAGCGGGAGAGTGAGCCGGTCTTGATCTGGCCGCAGCCCGTCGCCACGGCGAGGTCCGCGATGGTGGTGTCCTCCGTCTCGCCCGAGCGGTGCGACATGACGGCCGTCCAGCCGGCCTGGTGGGCCGTGGCCACCGCGGCCAGCGCCTCGGTCAGGGTGCCGATCTGGTTGACCTTGATCAGGATCGAGTTGCCCACGCCGGTGCGGATGCCCTCGCGCAGCAGCGTCTCGTTGGTGCAGAACACGTCGTCGCCGGTGAGCTGGCAGCGTTCGCCGACGCGGGCGGTGAGCTCGCGCCAGCCGTCCAGGTCGTTCTCCGCCATCGGGTCCTCGATGGAGATGATCGGGTAGGCGTCGATGAGCTTGGCGAGGTAGTCGGCGTTCTCGGAGGGGGTGCGGCGCACGCCCTCGCCGACGTAGTCGTACACCCCGTCGCGGAAGAACTCCGAGGACGCCGGGTCCATGATGAGGCCGATGTCCGTGCCGGGACGGTAGCCGGTGCGCTCGATCGCGGCCGTCACGAAGTCGAGCGCCTCCTCGGCGGTGCGCAGCGCGGGCGCGAAGCCGCCCTCGTCGCCGACGCCCGTGGAGTGCCCGGCGGCCAGCAGGTCGCGGCGCAGGGTGTGGAAGACCTCGCTGCCCATGCGTACGGCTTCGGCGAAGGTGTCCGCACCGACGGGCGCGATCATGAACTCCTGGAAGTCCAGCGGATTGTCGGCGTGGGCGCCGCCGTTGACGATGTTCATCATCGGCAGGGGCAGGAGACGGGCGTCGGGTCCGCCGAGGTAACGGTAGAGGGGCTGGCCGTGGGCGGTCGCGGCGGCCTTGGCGGTGGCGAGGGAGACGCCGAGGATCGCGTTGGCGCCGAGCCGGGACTTCGTGGCGGTGCCGTCGAGGGCGATCAGGGCCGCGTCCAGCCCTTCCTGGTCCGTCGCGTCCCGGCCGCGCACGGACGCCGCGATCTCCCCGTTGACGCAGGCCACCGCGCGGTCCACGCCCTTGCCGTGCCAGCGCGCCGCGTCTCCGTCGCGCAGTTCCACGGCCTCGCGGGCACCGGTGGAGGCGCCGGAGGGGACGGCGGCGCGGCCCAGGGAGCCGTCCGTCAGGAGGACGTCGACCTCGACCGTGGGGTTGCCGCGGCTGTCGATGATCCGGCGGGCGGTGACGGTTTCGATGAGGGAGGCGTCGGTGTGGAGGGGTGCGACTGCCTGTGCGGACATGGGAGGTCCTTCCCGTCGGCGTGTGCCGTGGCCCTGGCTGCGACAGCGTTGGCGCTGGGCCCGACATCCAAAACACTACAGCAAGACTGCGCACTTTTGCTGTGCACTTTTGCTGTGCAGTCTTGCTGTGTGGTGTGGTTGCGCAGGTCAGGTGTCAGGTGTCCGGTTACGTAACGGGGGAGCGGGGTAAAGTGCGCTATGCCCTCCACGGAAGCCGCCGCCATCGCCGTCGACCTGCGTACCGCCATGGGCAAGCTCAGTCGGCGGGTGAAGAACGAGGACCACATCCCGTTGGGGCAGGCCGCCGTGCTCGGCGCCCTGGACCGCAACGGCGCCATGACCACCAGTGACCTCGCTGCCGATCAGCGCGTACGTCCGCAGTCGATGGCGCGTGCGGTCGGACTGCTCATGGAGCAGGACTTGATCGCCCGTCGGCCGCACCCCACGGACGGCCGCAAGTCGCTCGTCGAGCTGACGGACGCGGGCCGGTCGGCGCTCGAAGCCGAGCGCGGCCGCCGGGCCGGTTGGCTCGCGCAGGCCATCGAGACCGAGCTCACGGAGGAGGAGCGGGTGCTGCTGGCGCGGAGCACGACCCTGCTGGAAAGGCTCGCCACCCGCTGACGCCTGGTGGACCGGGCGTGTCGCCTCGCCGGGGCCGGCGTGGTGCCGGTCGGGTGGCCGTGATGCCGGGTGCCCAGGGCTCGGCAGGGCTTCGGTCGGCGTGGGCTGCTCTCCGCGAGCTGGTTGCCGGACCGTTCGTCAGCTCATCGTGGGGGTCGGATGGGGCCTCCGGTCGACGCTGACCCGCGGCCGACCGGAGGTGATGCTCCGGGTCAGCGAGGAGCGAGGAGGCAGAATTCGTTGCCTTCCGTGTCGGCCAGGATGGTCCAGTGGATGGCGGCCTGGTCGAAGACGGGGTCGGTGGCGCCCAGGGCGCGCAGTCGGGCTCCCTCTGCTTCCACGTCGTCACCGGCGTAGGGGCGGACGTCGAGGTGGACGCGGTTCCAGCCGCTCTTGGTGTCGGGGGTGCGGATGAACTCCAGGTAGGGGCCGACGCCTTCGGAGGACCGCATGGTCGCGTGGTCGTCGGCGAGTTCGTGCAGGGTCCAGTCCATCGCCTGGCCCCAGAACCGTGCCATCTCTCGTGGATCGGCGCAGTCGACGACGACCGCTGCGATCGGCCCGGTGCCCTCGTAGACCGGGCGGGGCTCCAGTACGCAGAACTCGTTGCCCTCCGGGTCGGCCATGACCGTCCAGGGGACGTCGCCCTGACCCACGTCGGCGAGCGTCGCTCCGAGATCCTTCAAACGCGCGACCAGCTCCGTCTGATGGGCGGTCGAGGTGGTGGCCAGATCAAGGTGCACCCGGTTCTTCGCCGTCTTGGGTTCCGGGCGGGCGATGATGTCGATGCAGACGGCCGTGGGGTCGGGGTAGGAGAACCCCAGAGGTTCGAGGTTCGTGACACCGGGTGCCTCGCTGTCGATGCCCCAACCGAGCGCCGCCGCCCAGAAACGGCCGAGCGCGGAGTCGTCGTGGGCCTTCATATTGATCTGCACAAGTCTTGTCGCCATGCCGGAGATCCTAGAAGCCGTCGTCAAGCCGCGTTGCCGCGGGCGGACTCGCGCGGGCCTCTGACCAGGTCGGCCTCGCAGCTCACCGACGACGGCAGCGAGGCGCTCGGTCAGGAGGCGCTGCGGATGCGGCAGGCGGCGGCCGTCGTCCTCGCCCGGTCGGCCGGGTGCGCGGAACGCCGGCGCGGTGAGGAGTTGTTGGACTGTCTGGTCGACGCGTATCCCGGACGTTCCTGGCCTCCGCCGCGGGAGGTCGTCGTGCTGGTGCGCGCCGGGGCGGGGGCCGTGCCCGTGACGTCGTGGAGAACACGGCCCGGGCGTGGTGGCTGGACGGCGTCCATCTGACCGCTCTCGTCCTCGCTCTGCTGGCACTCGTGCCGTACCTGCTGGACGTTTGGCACTCGACTACCGTCGGCTGGCGCCTGTCGTGTTCGCCATGTTCGTGACCGGATCCCTGCACCTCACGTCCGTCAGTCCGGCGTTCCAGCGCGGCCTGTTCGGGCTCGAAGTCGTCGCTCTGATCGGCGCGTGGGCGGCGACGGCTGCCACGGGGGACTATCGGTGGCTGATTCCCGTCGGGGTCGTCGCGTTCGTCCGTACGCAGGTGATCGTCCTCCAGCCGGACTGTTTCATGCGGTCCCTGCCCGATCTTGTTGTGCTGGTGCTCCTGATCGCGCCTCTCCCGGTCCTGGTGATCGCCGCCCAGCGCCGGCAGAGCCGGGCGCTCCTCGCCTGAAACGATGACCCGGCAAGATCCCTCGGCCCCATCCACATACCTCGGTCCCGGTGACCGGCCGCCGGTCTTCGGGACCGAGCCCGAGCCCGAGCCCGAGCCCGAGACCGGGCCGGCGTCGCGGACGGCACGGCCGTACATCGCGGCCCTGCTGTGTCTCCTCGCCTTCCTGGTGGTCTACCTGACCGCCGTTTGCACCCCGTTCGGGCAACGGGCGGAGAACGCCCTCATCGACGAGAACGGGGCCGGGCCCGCCTGGATATACGACTGGTCCGGAGCGGCCTACCAGTCGTCGGCCCTACCGCCCCTTGAGTACACGGCGATGCCCACCCTGCTCGTGGGCATCGCCGTGATCGGGTCACGCTCGGAGTGAAGGAACTCGCCAGAGTGGTCCTGCCCCGCCGCGATCTCGTGGACGCGCACGCGTCGCTCGTCGAGACCAGCTTCCCCAGCGGGCACGTGGCGGTCCCCGTCGGGCTGGCGCTCGGCGCCACGCTCGTCGTCTATCCCCGTAGCGGCCCTACGTCGCCACGACCGGCATGCTCTGGCTCGCCGTCACCGCCGCCGTCGTCCAGGCCACGTACCACGACCGGCCCAGCGACGTCCTGGGCTCCACCCTCCCGGCCTGCGCCTGCTGCCACCGGTCGACGTGCCAGGCGTCACCTGGCGCCCCCTGGCCCTGGCGGCGGCCGGCGCGCTGCTCGCGGGCGCGCGCGACGACTCCCTCGCGCAGTCGCTCGTCTTCGCGTCAGCGGCCTTCCTGTGCGCGTTCCTGTTCTGGTTCACCACCAGGAGCGGGCCCGTGCGCGGGCATGACCGAGGGCATCTCAGCAGGGAAAACGCAACGTCGACAGGGTCCGCGCGGGCGGATACCGTCACCTGGTCCTCGGCGATCGTCCGCGGTCGCACCGGAGTTCGTTCCGGCCGAGCCATCCGTGACGGGGCGGGTCGGTCACGCCTACGAATCGTCGCCGTCATGTGTCAGCAGGCGTCAGGCGAACCGGTCCACGCCAGGTACCCCCACCGACCAGGGAGAGACACATGCCCCATCTCGCGCTGTACACGTTCGGCGTTCTCAAGGCGCCTCTCTCCGATGCCACACCACTGACGCGCGAACTCCGCGACAGGGGCGCGGCCGTCTACCAGAAGATCGGTCGGCATCCCGGGTATCTCGCTCGTGCCGAAGCGGTGGACGGTGCCCGGGGCAGCCATTTCGACCTGGACTGGGGCGCGTGGGGGGAGTTCGTCGTACCGGCCTGGTACGGCAAGGGCCGTACGGCGGAGACCGCCGCCCTGGACGCGACCCTCTCGCTCTGGACCGGGCTGGGCGCCGCCTTCGACGCCATCTACAGCAGTCTGCACCGCGAGGCGCTGAACAGGCGTTACGACTGGTTCGAGAGGACGGGACGCCCGAGTCACGTGTCCTGGTGGGTCTCCGGCGACGCGATACCCACCTGGCAGGACGGGGTTTCCCGGCTGGAGCACCTCCACGATCACGGCTCCGCGCCGCACGCCTTCACCTTGCACCACTCGTTCGCCCCGGACGGAACTCCCGGCGAGATCAAGGGCATCGGGGCGCGGAGTGGTCAGGCTCGCTGACCGGGAGGCCCGAAGGGCCGGGAACGGTGGCCAGCCACCGTTCCCGGCCCTTCGGGGAGCGGCCCGTTACATCGGCTCGGGGAAGATGTCGCTGATGCTCCAGGCGACGCTGAAGCAGGGGGCGAAGGCGTCGGTCTCCTGCTCGGTGTCCAGGGTCTGGAGCGCCAGGATCTGGGTCATGGATGATCTCCTCTTTCGTTGTTTCTTTCAGGGTTGTTCGGTCGGTCACTGCGTACCTCGGTGCGGAGGTGTCCGCCGCCGTGCCGAGGGGGTCATCGGAGGGCCTTCCAGCGGCGTCAGGCCGCTGCCGCGAGCCGGGGGCCCGTCAGGAGCCGGCCGGACAGCAGGCGGTGCAGGGCCAGCAGGACACCGGCCCCGCCACTGGACAGGTCGGCGGTGAACCGCTGCGAACCCGCGCCGAGGAAGCGGACACCGGGCCTGTACGGGTACGGGACCGCGTACTTCAGCAGGCCCGTCGCGGCGCGCACGGCGTCCTCGCGGGCGGCGTCCGGGCCCGCGAACTCCGCGTACTTGGTCAGGCACCAGGTCAGTCCGGCCAGCCCCCGGTACAGGCCCGCCTCCTTCGTGGCGCACGAGACCCGGATGCCAGCGACCAGGCGTGGCAGTGCCGTGGCGCAGCGCTCGTCCGGCGTGGTGGCCACATAACGGGTCAGCGCCGTCGTGAGACCGGCCGCGCCCGTGGCCAGATACGGCATCGCGCGGGTGAGGCGTGCGTTGTCGGAGAGGGACAGGGCGCCGTCGTCCAGCGGAAAGGTCCGGTCCAGTTCCTCGTGGAGCAGTCGGCGGCCCGCCTCCAGGAAGCGGGCGTCGCCCGTTTCGGTGGCCAAGCGGTGGAGGAAGAGGGCGAGCCCCGAGCGGCCGTGCAGCAGGCCGCGGGCGTCGTGTTCGCCGAGGGTGGATGGCAGGTCGGGGGTGCGTAGCAGGGCTTCTCCTGCTGCCGCTGCCCGTTCCAAGTGGACGCTCACGTCGGTCAGTTGGTGCAGGGCGAGCCAGCCAAGGCCGACCCCGGCCCGCCCGCCGGCCAGTGTGCCGCAGGAGGTGGTGAGTGGGTGGGCGTCGGCGTCCCGGAGCAGGTCGACGGCCTCGTCCAGGTGGCCGAGGGCGGCCAGTACCCGGGCGATGCCGGCCGAGCCGATGAGTAGCCCGGGCGGTAGCGCGTCGCGCAGCGTCAGTGTGTCGTGGCGGAGCCGTTCGAGGATCTCCTCCGGCACGGCCACCCCGGCGCGGTGTAGGGCGTGCACCACGCCGGCCGTGCCGTAGGCCAGGCACACGTTGTTGGTCCGGAACGCCTCGGGCGAGGGCGGGAAGGCCCACTCCGGGCGGCTGGCGTCGGCCATCGCCAGCAGCCCTGCGGCCACCTCCTCGGCCAGCCGGGTGAGGGAGCCGCGCGGATCGGTGTTCAGGTCGGCGGGGGAGGGGGTGCGGCTCGGACCGTGGCGGGGCTGGAGTCCGTTCTGGACCCAGATCTGGGTCCGGTCCTGCGTCCGGTCCTGGGTCCGGTCCGGGTTCCCGTCCTGGATCGGATCCTGGGTCCGGTCGTGGATCCCGTCCAGGTTTCCGTCCTGCATCTGGTCCCGCACCCTGTCCAGTCCCCGGTCCCGCGCCAGGTCCAGTCCCTGGTCCCGCACCAGCTCCTGCCCCCGGTCCCGCACCCTGTCCAGTCCCAGGTCCCGCACCAGCACCTGCCCCCGCCCCCGGTCCCAATCCCCCCTGGCGTAGAAGACGGTCGCCCGCCGCCACAGATCCCACGGCGGAGCCAAATCCGCCAGATCGCGGCGCAGCAGCGCAAGGTTGGCGGGTGCATATTCGGCGATCTCGTTGAACGGCGCCAGGAAGGCGAGCGCGACCGCCGACGTGCCGTACCGGTCGTGCAGCAGCGGATCGGTGTCGGCCCGGCGCAGGCGCGGCGGCGGTGTGAACCCCGGGGTGCCCATCCCGGACGGGGGCGAGGACAGCGCCGAGGCCGCCTCGAAGTCCACGAGACGGACCCCGCCCGACGGCGTGACCAGGAGATTGCCCAGGCTGAGGTCCCCGAACCGGTAGCCGACGGCGTGCAGTCGGTCCAGTGAGGCGTCCAGGGAGGCCAGTAGTCGTCGGCATGCCTCGTAGTACGTGGCGACGGACTCGGACGTGCGGTCGGCGCGGGCCAGTGGGGAGGACCGGCTGAGCCAGCCCACCAGCGGCAGCCCCGCGACGTACTCGGTGACGAGGAAGTCGTTCTCCCATTCCGTGAAGTGGTCCAGCGGCTCCGGGCCCACCCCGGGGGCCGCCGCGTGCAGCTCGCGCAGCACGTCGTACTCGTGGCGCAGGCGCTGCTGCGCGTCCGTCCCGTCGAACACCAGGCCGTTGTGGGCGCGGGCCTCCTTGAGGAAGACGGTGCGGCCGGTCCGCCGGTCGAGGGCCTGATACGCGCCGCCGGCGTTGCTCAGGCGCACCGCGCGGGTGACCTCGTAGTCGCGGATCAGGATCGGGCCCGCGTGCGGCGGCTCCTCCCGCTCGACGAACGGGTCCGAGATCCCCGCCGGCAGGTGGAACGCGGGCAGTCGCGAGTCCACGACCTCGCGGCCGGAGCCGTCACGGATCGTCCCCTCCCGGGTGCCGTCGGCCCGTAGCCGGCTGCGGGCGCCGTCGAAGGAGCCGTAGCGGTAGTGGACCGTCCGCGAGTCGCGAAAGCGCCGGTCGGTGAGGACGTACGGGCCCTCCTCCCCGTCGAGCGCTTCGCTCAGGCGTTCCAGCAGGCGGCGGGCGGTCGCCGTGTCCGGTGGGTAGACGGCGCAGAACTTGCCCGCCTGGGCCCGCGGCGCGTGCTTGTGATGGAGGTACAGGAAGAAGAGCCGGGCGCTCAGGTGCTTGAACGGCACGCCCTCGGAGAAGCAGATCCGGGCGACCGTGTCGAGCACGTGCTGCGCCCGGTCCAGCCGCGCCGACACGTGGATCTTCCAGCCCTGCTCGGCGAGCCCGGTCCGCGGACTGCCCCAGACCGTCCAGATGCCCCGGGCCGCGCCGCGCAGGCCCGCCGGCACCTCGCCGGGAGCGAAGCGCGGGCCGGGGTCGGCGACGCTCGGCAGCGGCAGGTAGTACTCCCGGTCCGCGAGCGCCTCACCGAAGCCTTCGAGCACGGGAACTCCTCACAGGGGGGTACGGGGTGGTGGTGGGCTGCCACAACGTTCTCGTGCGCCGGGGACCGGGACCGGCAGGTCCGGGGGCGGTTCGAGCGGCGGTACGCGCCCGGCGCCCGCCGGCCCATCGGGCGACGCCCGAAGGAGCTGGTACGGGCGCCGGTTCCGGACTCGCGTCAACAGCCCCGCCACCTCGCCTCCCACGGGTGAATGACCGCGTACATCCGGGCGATCACCACGCGCTGGGGTACCGACGAGGGGGAACACCTCTCTCCCCGGACAGAGGACAGCACCACAAGGAGCCAGGAATGCCCCGAACCACCCGTCTCCGAACGACCGCTCTCACGACCGGTGCGCTCATCGCCGCCGCCCTTCCCGTCTCCGTTCCCCACGCCTGGGCGGTCGGAACGGAGCCGACGGCTGCCGCGTTCACCGTGACGCAGGAGCCGGGTCACCCCGCCATCATGTATCCCGGTCAGGAGAGGACGGTGGCGGCCTACTGTCCGGACGGCATGAAACCCATGGGCGGAGGCGCGACGGTCGAGGACGACCCGGTGGGCGCCGTCCTCCTCAGGGAGACGGCGCCGGAGGCGGACCGCAACCGCTGGCGGGTGCGGGCCTACAACAGCAGCACCACCCAGGTGTCGACGCTGCACCCCCGGGTGATCTGTTCGACGGACACCACCCTCGCCTACGTGTCCGGGCTGGACGCGCCTCTCCGGCCCGGGGAGTCGAACCGGTCCAGCACCGCGCTGTGCGGATCGCAGTTCGTGGTCGGCGGCGGGTTCCAGGCCGGGGACAGCACGTTCGTCGGCCAGACCGACCTGGCCGGCATCAGGGCGTGGAGCGCGCGGGCGAACTACCGCAACTTCGACCCCAACGCGCCCTTGTCCTTCGTACGGGCACTCGCCGTCTGCTCCGACGTGCAGCCCGCCGTCAACTCCAGCGACACCGTGAACCTGGCAGCCGGCGCGGTGGGAACGGCCCACGTGGAGTGCCCTCAAGGAAAGGTCCCGACCGGCGGCGGCGGAACCGGCGGCCTCGACGTCCTCCTCAACACCTCGAACATGACGGAGACCGGCTGGACCGTCCAAGCCATCAACACCGCCCCCGGCCCGCGCACCCTCGTCGCCACGGTGCTGTGCACGGCCCCGTGAGGGGGCGCTTCAGGACTGGCCGCTGCGGCAGCCCCCGCCGTACCGTAACCCCTCGTCCCCACCGTTGCCCTCGCCCTCGCCCTCGCCCGTACGAAAGTGGTGGCAGCACCCCGCGCTCGTCATCACGGCTCTGGTGCTCATCCCGCCCGCCGGAATCGCACTCGCATGGCTCAGCGGCTGGAAGCGCACCACGAAGATCCTCGCGACCGTGCTCGCGACCCTCTGGTTCCTCGTCCCGGCCCTGGGCGACCCGCAGCGGGGGCCGAAGACCGACGCCAAGGCGCAACCCGCGGTCACGGGGGCCGCCACCACGTCCCCCACGGCTTCCGCACCCGCCTCGCCACCCCCTCCGAGTCCGACCTCCGCGTCGAAAGCCGTCATGCCCAAGGTCGTGGGCAGGCCGTACGCCTCGGCGGAGAGGGCTGTCGAAGGCCTCGGCGTCCATGAGTTGACGGCGGCCAGTGCCTACGACGACGTGAAGCTGCCTGCGGACCACGCGAACTGGACCGTGTGCTTCCAGGGCCCGGATCCCGGCGCGCCGCTCACAGCCGGGAACGCCGACCCGAACGTGCACCTGGTCGCGCCGGGAACGGGTTGCCCGGTCAGGCTCCACACCGACCTGCACCCGAAGCCCACGCGTCCGGTCCCGCCGCCTCCCGCAGACGAAACCCGTGACGCGGACCGCTCCGGCGGCGGCAATGCCGTCGGCACCGTCAGCCCCGGCGCCTTCTGCTCACCGGCAGGAGGGACGGGAGTCAGCAAGAAGGGCGTCGTCTACACCTGCAAGGGGCCCGGCCAAGACCGCTGGCGGCGCTGAACCCCGGGGAGGCACGCGGGCAGGCAGGGTTGGGAGGGGTGCTGGGTAATGGTGGTGGAAGTGAGTACAGGTACTCAGGTGTTGGGCCCCGGGGTTCTTCATCCTGGGACGCGAACGCCTGAATTGCCTGGGGGAGACGCTCATGGACCACGCCATACAGCTGCGCACAGCCACGCCCGGTGACCTCGACTGGATCTACGAGTTGCGGCATCGGGTGTACGCGGAGGAGCTGGGGCAGCATCGGGTGGAACCGTCCGGGCGGTTGAGGGACGGGCTCGATGGCGACAACGTGTATCTCGTGGCCGCGCGTGGTGAGACGCGGATCGGATTCGTCAGCATCACCCCGCCGTGGGTCGGTCGGTATTCGCTGGACAAGTACCTGACGCGCGAGGAGCTGCCGGTCCTGTCGGAGAAGGCGCCGTTCGAGATCCGCGTCCTGACCGTCGAGAAGCGCTGGCGGTCCACCGCGGCGGCGCCGCTCCTGATGTACGCGGCGCTGCGCTGGGTCGCGGCGCGGGGCGGCCGCGACGTGGTGGCGATGGGGCGCACCGAGTTGTTGGAGATGTATCTCGCCGCCGGGTTGCGGCCGGTGGGGCGGACGGTCCGCTCGGGTGCGGTCTCGTTCGAGGTGTTGAGTGGTTCCGTGGTGGAGTTGACGAGGGCGGTTCGAGAGCGGCACGGGCGGGCGCTTGAGCGGCTGCAGGTCGGACTCGACTGGCGGTTGGACGTGGAGTTCGCGCCGCGCGCGGACGGCTGCGAGCACGGCGGTGCCTTCTTCTCCGCGATCGGTACGGACTTCCGGACGCTGGCCCGCCGTCACGAGGTGGTCGCCGCCGATGTGCTCGACGCGTGGTTCCCGCCGTCTCCCCAGGTCCGCGCGGTGCTGTCGGAGGACCCCGGGTGGTCGGCGCGGACCTCGCCGCCGACCGGCGCGGAAGGGCTGCTCGCGGAGATCGCCGGGGTCCGTGGGCTGCCGGTGGAGTCGCTGGTCGTCGGGGCCGGTTCGTCCGATCTGATCTTCCGGGCGTTCGGCCGGTGGCTGACACCGGCCAGCCGGGTGCTGCTGCTCGATCCGAGCTACGGCGAGTACGCCCATGTCACCGAGCGGGTGATCGGCTGCCAGGTGGACCGGCTCCGGCTGCGCGCCGAGGACGGCTGGCTGCTCGACCCGGCCCGGCTCGCCGCCGCGACCGGCAGCGGACGGTACGACCTCGTGGTGGTGGTCAATCCGAACAACCCGACCGGCCGTCACGCTCCCGCCGACGCGCTGCGCGCGGTGATCGAGAACTCTCCCGCACGGACCCGGTGGTGGATCGACGAGGCCTACCTCGGCTACGCCGACCCCGAGGAGTCGCTCGCCGGACTCGCCGCCGTCGACGCCCGGGTCGTCGTCTGCACCTCGCTCTCGAAGATGTACGCGCTGTCGGGAATGCGGGCCGCGTACCTGGTCGCCGACCCGGACACGGCCGGCGAACTGCGTCGCTGGACGCCGCCGTGGCCCGTGAGCCTGCCGGCCCAGCTCGCCGCCGTGACGGCGCTCCGCGACCCCGGGTACTACGCCGAACGCTGGGCGCGCACCGCGGAGTTGCGACGGGAGCTCGCCGCCGGACTCTCGCGGGTCGACGGACTCCAGTCGGTCCACGAGGGCGTGGCGAACTTCCTCACCGTGACCCTGCCGCCGAGCGGACCGAGCGCGGCCCGGCTGGTACGTGAGTGCCGACGCCACGACGTCTACCTGCGCGACCTGTCGCCGATGTCCCCGGCGTACGAGGGCCGGACCGTTCGCGTCGCCGTCCGCGACACGGCGGAGAACGCGCGGATCGTGGCGGCGTGCCGTAGCGCCCTGGAGGCGCTGGAAGCCCTCGGCGCACCGGCGACGCCGGTTCCGGCCGGTGCGCGGGACGCCGGGACCGCCCGATGACGACCGTCCCCGCGCTCGTCCCGTACCTCGGCGGGGCACTGGCGCTCGGCGGGATCGCCGTCGCCGCGACCCGGCGGCGTGAGCTCATGGTCCGCTGGTGCGTGTGGGCGCTCGGCGTACCGCTCGTCACGGGCGCGTTCTGGCTCGGACCGCCGGGGATCGCGGTGCTCGCGGCCGTGGTCGGTGTGGTCGCGGTGGCGGAGTTCGGCGGGCTGCTGCGGCTTGGCCCGGTGGACCGGGTGGTGCTCGGCGCCTCGGTCGTCGGGCTCGTCCTGACCGCCTGGCTGGCCCCCGGCGAGCTGCTCCGGGCCGCGGCGGTCGGGGCGCTCGCCATCGCCGGGGTGCCGCTCCTCTCCGGCGACGCCGAGCACGGGCTACGCCGCCTGGGCGCGGGCCTGCTCGGGCTCGTATGGCTGGGCGTCCTGGCCGGGCTCGTCCCGTTGGGCGTGGTGGGGCTCGTCCTGTTCGTGGCCGTGTCGATCTCCGACATCGTCGCGTACGCAGCGGGTCGCCGCCTCGGCGGCCCCCGGCTCTCCGCGCTGTCGCCCGCCAAACGGTGGAGCGGCACACTGGCCGGGGCCGCGGCCGGTCTCGGTGCGCTCGCCGTGCTGTCGTCCCTGACCTGGCAGACGGCGGTGGCCGTCGCGGTCGGCGGGCCACTCGGCGACCTCCTGGAGTCGATGGTCAAACGGGGCGCCCGCGCCAAGGACGCCGGCCGCTGGCTCGCCGGCTCCGGCGGCCTGCTGGACCGCATCGACTCGCTCCTCATCGCCTTGGCGGTGCTGCTGGTGCTGAGCTAGCCGGGTCCCTCTCGGGCTCTCCTTCCAGAACCCGGACCGCTTGCCCGTCGCCCGTCGCCCGTCGTCCGTCACCCGTCACCCGTTACGTCGGCCAGCCCGGCCCGGGATCACCCCGAGCGCCACGCTCTCCCCCCGACCCCCTCCCCGTACTCCTTTCGGCGGTCACGCTTCATGCCTCTCGGTGAGCGTGCTCCCTGAGCGGCCCAACCCCGGTCCCCACGGATGGTGGTCCCGGATCCGCTGGCCAAGACTCCCGGCATGAGACACCACACCCCTCGGCGCTTCCCGCGCCCCCCGAGGAGAGCCGTGTCGGCCGGGCTCTCCTGCGCCGTCACCCTCGCGGCCGTCCCCGCCCTCCTCCTGGGCCCGGCCAGCCAGGCCGCGGTCGCCGCGCCGCTGCCCGGCGGGCTCGGGCCGTGCGTCCCGGGGAACTGCCCCGATCCGTACCCCCAGGTCAGCAACGGCCCGCTCGCGGGCCGCGACGCCGGGATCAACATCTTCGTGGGGAACGACTACCTCGTGCGCGGCCGCGCGGCCGAGGCGGAGGGCCGGGTCGTGGTCCTCGACAACTTCGACCAGAACAAGGAGGCCGGCGCCAGCGGCCTGTACAACCTGGGCATCGTGGGTGTCGGCTCCCGGGTCGTCCCGCCCACGGACGCGGACTTCCTGACCACCGGCGGCGACGTCACCATCGCCACGGGGCAGCGCCTGGAGACGACGGGCGGCATGCTCACCGAGACGGGGACCGTACGCCACGCGGGCACCGTGACCGGGAACGTCACCGGGACCCTCGTCCAGGACGCGAACGCCGCCGTGCCGTACGTGGGCCTCCGCGACCAGCTCACCACGGCGAGCCGCTGCTACGCCCGGGTCAATGGACAGCCCAGGCCCGCGACCGGCACGGCCGTCAACCAGAACTTCCAGACCCTCTTCACGGGCGATGGCACTTCCGCCCTCCAGGTCTTCAACGTGGACTTCGACCTGGCCTCCACCACCGGCGGCCAGCAGGGCGTCGTCTTCGCCGGCATCCCCGCCGGAGCCACGATCCTGGTCAACCTCCTCGGCACGAGCCGCACCATCAACACGTACAGCGGCGGCCTCGTCGACGCCGCCGACCCGCTCAACGCCTATCGCGAGCGGCTGCTGTGGAACTTCCCCGACGCCACCACCATCGGCCTGAACGGCACCGGACAGTTCCAGGGCAGCTTCCTCATGGGCGAGCAGTCCTCGATGACGACCGTGACCCTGCCCGGCGTCAACGGCCGCTTCTTCACGACCGGATCGGTCACCCACACCAGCTCCGCCACGGGCGGCGGCGGCCAGGAGTTCCACGCCTACCCCTTCGACGGCGACCTGCCCGACTGCGGCACCACCCCTCCGACCACGGGTGAGGTGAAGGTGGTGAAGACGGACGCCACGACGGGTGCGGTGCTGCCCGGTGCGACGTTCCGGCTGTGGGAGGAGACGAACGGTGTGTCCGGTCTCCAGACGGACGGCGGGAACGCCGACACGCCGGTGGGAGCGGCGTGCGTCACGGGTGCTGACGGTGTGTGTGCCCGGACGGTGGAGACCGGTACGTACTACTGGCAGGAGACACATGCCCCCGCCGGCTACGACCTGCCCTCGCCCGCCGTCTTCGGCCCGCTCGTCCTGACGGCCGAGAACGCGGACACCGGCGTCTCCGTCACCGCCAAGAACACGGCCACGCCGGTCGTGCCGAAGGGTGAGGTGAAGGTGGTGAAGACGGACGCCGCGACGGGTGCGGTGCTGCCCGGTGCGACGTTCCGGCTGTGGGAGGAGACGAACGGTGTGTCCGGCCTCCAGACGGGCGGGTCGAATCCGGACACGCAGGTGGGGGCGGCGTGCGTGACCGGCGCTGACGGTGTGTGTGCCCGGACGGTGGAGACCGGTACGTACTACTGGCAGGAGACGCACGCCCCCGCCGGCTACGACCTCCCGTCGCCCGCCGTCTTCGGCCCGCTCGTCCTGACGGCCGAGAACGCGTCCACGGGTGTCTCGGTCACCGCCGCCAACCAGAAGTCCGTGGTCCCGCCGGACCAGGGGAGCCTCATGCTCTTCAAGACCGACGCCGACACCAAGGCGCCGCTGCGCGGGGCCACGTTCGAGCTGTGGGAGGAGACCAACGGGCGCGACGGGCTCCAGGCCACCGGCCCCGATCCGGACACCCGTGTCGGCACGTCCTGCACCACGAGCCTGGGCGGCATGTGCTCCTTCGGCCACTTGGAACTGGGCACGTACTACCTCCGCGAGACCGGCGTCCCGGCCGGGTACGTCCTGCCCAGCGACCCCGTATCGGGGCCCTATGTCGTCAGCGCCGACCACACGGTCGTGATCGCGCGCGTGGCCAACAGCCGTGAGGAGACACCCTGCGAGCCCACCGGCTATGGGGACGAGGGCCATGGTGATCAGGGCTATGGCGACCAGGGCTATGGCGATCAAGGCTATGGCGACCAGGGCTATGGAGACCAGGGTCACGGTGGTTGCCCCGCACGTGCCGGGCGGGGCGGGCGGGCCTGACCGCGCCACGACCTGACCGGCCGCACACAGCAGAGTGCCCGTCACCCACCGGGGTGGCGGGCACTCTCCATGCTTGAACTTGCGCGTAACCATGCCAGTTTGAGCGCTTGACGTCATCCCTGCCTCGCTGCTGCCATGTCTCACGCCCCCATGAGCGGGGGAGCTCCAACGACCACTGCCCGGCGTTCTCGGCGCCGCAGACCTCGTGAGGAGAACCAGCCGCATGACAGCCCCAGCCCTAGCCCCATCCCCAGCCGTACGCCCGCGACCCGGCCTCAGGCGCACCGCCCTGACGCTCGCCGCCGTCCTGATCGCCGCGCTCCTCTCCGTCGTCCTGCCCGCGTCCTCCGCCAGGGCCGCCACCGCAGGCGACGTCACCGGTGTCACCCGGTCCGGCGACACGTTCACCGTCGCCACGTCGAGCGGCGCCGCCGCCCGGATCGTGATGGCGCGGGCGGACATCTTCCGGATCTGGCTCTCACCCAACGGGGCCTTCACCGACGACCCGGCCGGCGGCGACCTCGCCGTCAACACCGCCTTCGGCGCCGTGGGCGCCTCCCTGACCGACGCCGGGTCGTACTACCGGGTCGGCACCTCCGCCGTCAGCCTGCGGATCAACAAGTCCCCGCTGACCTTCGCTCTCTACCGCGCCGACGACACCACGCTGGTGTGGTCGGAGGCGCAGCCCACCAACTGGACCGGTTCCCAGACCACCCAGTACCTCACCCGGGCCGCCGACGAGCAGTTCTACGGCACCGGGCTGCGGCTCGGCGAGTGGGCCCTGCGGGACAAGACCGTGCCCGTCGCCGTCTCCAACCAGTGGACCGAGAACACCAACGCCAGCCCCGCGCCCTTCTACATGTCCACCAACGGCTACGGCGTCATGCGCAACACCTGGTCCCCGGGCTCGTACGCCTTCACCGCGCCGACCTCCTTGCGGCACAACGAGAACCGCTTCGACGCCTGGTACTTCGCGGGCGGCTCCCTCAAGGACGTCCTGAACGGATACACCGACGTCACCGGCAAGCCGTTCCTCGCCCCCATCTGGGGCCTGGAACTCGGCAACGCCGACTGCTTCAACGCCTCGAACCCGGACTACCAGGGCGCCCACGACCGGCTCCGCCACCAGACGACCCCGGATGTCGTCGGCTACGCGACGGACGCCCGCGCCGCGGACATGCCGTCCGGCTGGTTCCTCCCCAACGACGGCTACGGCTGCGGCTACACCAGCCTCCCCGAGACGGTCACGCAGCTGAAGGCCAAGGGATTCCAGACCGGCCTGTGGACCTCCACCGGCCTCTCCGGCATCGGCTGGGAGGTGGGCACGGCCGGTTCACGGGCGGTGAAGACGGACGTCGCCTGGATCGGGGGCGGGTACAAGACCGCCTTCAAGGGCGTGCAGCAGGCCGTGGACGGCATCGAGTCCAACTCCGACGCCCGCCGCTTCGTGTGGACCGTCGACGGCTGGGCGGGAACCCAGCGCAACGCCGTCGTGTGGACCGGCGACACCTCCGGCACCTGGGACGCCATGCGCTGGCACGTGCCCGCCATCGCCGGAGCGGGTCTGTCCGGCCTGAACTACGCGAGCGGCGACATCGACGGCATCTTCGGCGGCAGCCCCAAGACGTACGTCCGCGACCTCCAGTGGAAGGCCCTCACCCCGGCGTTCATGACGATGTCCGGGTGGGGCCCCGTGAGCCCCTCCGCCGGCTACCAGGACAAGCAGCCCTGGCGCTTCGCCGAGCCGTACCTGTCGATCAACCGCAAGTACCTCCAGCTGAAGATGCGGCTGATGCCGTACCTGTACACGATGAGCCGCACCGCCGCCGACACCGGCGTCCCGTCCACCCGGGCCATGGTGCTGGAGTACCCCAACGACCCGGTGGCGCGCGGGAACCAGACCAGCGGGCAGTTCATGGCGGGCGACTCGCTCCTCGTCGCCCCCGTCGTCACCGACACCTCCACCCGTGACGGCATCTATCTGCCGGCCGGCAGCTGGACCGACTACTGGACAGGGAAGGTCTACGAAGGACCCGGCTGGCTCGACGGCTACTCCGCCCCGCTCGACACCCTGCCGCTCTTCGTGAAGGCCGGCGCGATCGTGCCGATGTGGCCGCAGATGAACTACACCGGCGAGAAGCCCGTCTCCACTCTCACGTACGACATCCAGCCCCGCGGCACCTCGTCCTTCACCCTGTACGAGGACGACGGCGTCACCCGCGCGTACCGGACCGGCGCCTCCGCGCGGCAGCGCGTGGACGTCACCGCGCCGACGTCCGGCACCGGCGACGTGACCGTCTCGGTCGGCGCGAGCACCGGCGCGTACACGGGCAAGCCCGCCACCCGCGGCTACGAGTTCACCCTGCGCAGCGCCGGCGCGCCGACCACGGTCACACTCGGCGGCACCACCCTCCCCGCGCTGGCCAGCAGGTCCGCGTACAACGCCGCCGCCACCGGCTGGTTCTACGACGCGGCCGACCGTTCGGGCACGCTCTGGGTGAAGACCGGCAGCACCGGGGCCGCCTTCGCGTTCACCGCCACCGGCCTGACCGTCCCGCCCGGGACCGCCGTCGGCGGCACGGCCCCGAGCAGCCCGATCAGCCAGGCCGGCTGGAGCGTCCGCTACGCCGACAGCCAGGAGACCGCCTCGGAGAACGGCGCCGCCACCAACGCCATCGACGGCAAGCCGTCTACCCACTGGCACACCAAGTGGTCCGGGGGCGCCGCGGCCCTCCCGCACGAGATCCAGATCGACCTCGGCGCCCGCTACGACGTCGACTCCATCACCCAACTGCCCCGCCAGGACGGGGGAGTCAACGGCCGCATCGGCTCCTACGAGGTGTACGTCTCCGACAGCACGACCTCCTGGGGCGCCCCCGTGGCCACGGGGACCTTCCCGGACACCGCGGCGGCGACCCGGGTGGCCTTCACCGCCAAGTCCGGCCGCTACCCGCGGCTGCGGGCCCTGACCGAGGCGGGCAACCGCGGTCCGTGGACCAGCCTGGCCGAACTCACCGCCACCGGGCGGCCGTCGGGCTGAGCCCGAGGGACGACCGTCGGGGCGGGCGCCGAGCCTGGCGCCCGCCCCAACCCCGAAACGACTCGCCGTCGTCAGGATCACCCGAGGCCGGCATCGGTGACCCCTCCGTCGAAGCGGATCCGCACGGTCAGCCCCCCGCCCCGGGGGTTGGCCGTCGCGGTCGCCCGCGCGCCGTGGGCCCGTGCGATCGCGTCGACGATCGACAGCCCGAGGCCCACCCCCTCGTCGGGCGCGTGCGTGCGCGCGGCCGAGCGGCGGAACGGTTCGAAGAGCAGCGGCACGGTCTCGGGTGGCACGGCCGGGCCGGTGTTCGTCACCGTGATGCCGTCCGGGCCGGTCCGCACCTCCACCCGGCCGCCCTCGGGGACGTTGTGGCGCACGCCGTTCGCGACCAGGTTGTGCAGCAGGCGTTCGAGCAGCACCGGGTCCCCCTCGACGGTCAGCGGCCCGGGCCGTACGACGACGTCCACCCCGCGCTCGGCCGCCTCGCCCGCGAGGGCCGCCGCGGTCTCCCGGGCGACCTCGTCCAGGGCGACCCGGCGCCGCTCCTGGAGCCCCTGGTCGGAGGCGGCGAGCAGGAGCAGTCCCTCGATGATCCGCTCGCTGCTGTCGGCGACCTCGATCAGCTTCGAGCGGATCCGGGCCACCCGCTCGGGCGTGGGGTCCCCGGCGAGTCCGATCTCCGCCGCCGCGCGCTGCACGGCGACCGGGGTGCGCAGCTCGTGGGCGGCGTTCGCGGCGAATCGCTGCTGGGCGGAGACGAGCTGTTCCATCCGCCCGAGCATGCCGTCGAAGGTGTCCGCGAGCCGCTTGAGTTCGCCGGGCGGCGCGTCGAGGGCGATCCTCTCGTGGAGGTTGGCGCCGGACAGCCGACGGGCCGTGTCGGTGATGACGGCGATCGGCCGGAGCACCCGGCCGGCCGCCCACCAGGCGAGCGCGACCGAGAGGATCGCGTAACAGACGAGGACGGCCACGGAGACCGTGAGGAGACGGTCCAGCGCGGCGGACTCGGCGGCGTCGCTGACCCTCCGGGTGATCGCGAGGGTCTGGACCGGGAGCGCACCGGGTCCGGTGCTCGGCGCGGGGCTGGCGGGGGCCGCGGTGGGCAGCCGGGTCGCGGGCGCGCTCTGCAACGTCTCCGGCAGGTGCGAGAACCGCGAGGCCGGCACGGCGGTGGTGACGGCGGTGCTGATCGACGAGTACAGGCCCTCCTGCACGAGCACGTACACGACGCCGGTGAGCAGGGCGCCGGCGAGGACGAGCAGCCCGGTGTACAGGGCGGTGAGCCGGGCGCGTTCCCCGCCGAGCGGAACCCGCGCGGACAGGCGGCGGCTCATGACGCGATCCGGTATCCGGCGCCGGGCACCGTCTCCACCACGGGCGGCTCGCCCAGCTTGGCCCGCAGCTTGCTGAGGGTGACCCGTACCGCGTTGGTGCGGTAGCTGGTGTGCTCCTCCCAGACCTGCTCGATCAGGTCCTCGCCGCTGACCACCGCGCCCTCCGCCCGCAGCAGCGCCTCCAGGACGCCGAACTCCTTGCGCGACAGCTGGAGGTGCCGGCCGTCCCGGCTGGCCTGGCGGCGGGCGGTGTCGAGGACGATCCCGCGGCGTTCGAGGACGGGCGGCAGCGCCGGCCTGGCGCGCCGGCCCAGGGCGAGCACCCGGGCGAGGAGCTCGTCGTACGCGAAGGGCTTGGTCAGGTAGTCGTCCGCGCCCAGTCCGAGGCCCTCGACCCGGTCGCGTACCGTCCCGGCCGCGGTCAGCATGAGCACCCGGGTCATCAGGCGCTGCTCGACCACCCGGCGGCAGACGTCGTCGCCGTGTATCCCGGGCAGATCGCGGTCCAGGACGAGGACGTCGTACTCGCCGAGCTGGAGTTTCCGCAGCGCTTCGAGGCCGTCGGCCGCGACGTCCACGGCGAGCGCGTCGCGGCGCAGCCCTTCGGCGATCATCTCGGCGAGAAACGCCTCGTCCTCCACCAGTAGTACGCGCATGGCCCCTGTCTATCCGAAGGGGACCTTTCGCCGGTGTAAACGAAACCGTTGAGAGAAGCGAAACCTTCCTTCGCGGCACTGTCACCGCCATGACGATGCGACGTATGACCCGTGTGGCCGCCGCCGGCTCCCTGGCCGCTGCCTTTGCCCTGTTCACCGCCGCCTGCTCGGGTGCCGGCTCCTCCGGAGGGGACGGCGGCGGGAACGAGGAGGGCAAGCAGGCCGACCAGGCCTTCGAGCACCGCAAGTGCCTGCGCGAGCAGGGCCTCGACGTGCCCGAGCCCAAGCCCGGCGAGAAGGGTGTCGGGATCACCGTCGGAGGCGACGGCATGTCCAAGGAGAAGATGGAGGCGGCGTTCAAGGCCTGCCAGGGCAAGGCGGGCGGCGCGGGCTTCGGCAAGGAGCTGACGCAGGCCGACAAGGACAAGGCCCTCGCCTACGCGCGCTGCATGCGGGAGAACGGCTTCAACATGCCGGACCCGAAGTTCGACGGCAACGCCCAGCAGGCCCTGCCCATCCCGCAGGGTGCGGAAAGGCAGAAGCTCGACAAGGCCGCCAAGGCGTGCGAGGGCGTGGCCCGATGAGCGGGCGCGGCGACCACCACGAGGGCGAGCGTCCGCTCGGCCGGCGCCGACTGATCGTCGCCCTGACGACGATCGTCGCCGTCGCGGGCGCCGGCGCCGCCGTCACCGCCGTGACCGCGGCCCGGGACGGCGGCGACTCGCCGTCCGGACCCGTCGGCTCCCGAGGGCTGCCGCCCGCCACCGCCCCGGTCACCCGCGGCGACCTCAGCGACAGCTCCCAGAAGGACGGAACCCTCGGCCATCTCGGCGAGCGGAAGATCAACGCGGGCGGTGCCGGCGGCACCCTCACCTGGCTCGCCCTGACCGGCTCGGTCGTCGAGCGGGACGGACGCCTCTACGAGGTGGACGGCGAGCCGGTCCGTCTGATGTACGGGGACGAGCCCATGTACCGGACGCTCAAGACCGGCGACAAGGGCAGGGACGTACGCCAGCTGGAGGAGAACCTGGCCGCGCTCGGCTTCACCGGCTTCGACGTCGACGAGGAGTTCACGGCGAAGACCGCGGCCGCCGTGAAACGCTGGCAGAAGTCACACGACCTGAAGCAGACGGGCACGGTCGGCCCGGACCGGATCGCCTTCGCGGGCAGCGCGATACGCGTCAAGGACGCCGGTGCCGGGTCGGGAGGCGGCTCGGGCGGCGGGAGCGGAGGCGGCTCCGGCGAGGGGCGCCTCGCGCCCGGCGACCGGATCGCGCCCGGCAGCCCGGTGCTCACGGTCACCGGCTCCGAACGTGTGGCCCGCTTCGACCTGCCCGTGGCCGAGGCCGAGTCGGCGAAGACCGGCACCCGTGTGACGGTCCGGCTGCCGGACGGCACCGAACTCCCGGGCAAGGTGTCGGCCGTGGGGAAGACCGCGTCGGAGGGCGCGGACCCGCAGGACAGGACCCCGAAGATCGAGATCACCGTCTCCTTCGACAAGCCGGCCAAGGTGAAGGGCGTCGACCGGTCCCCGGTCACGATCGAGCTCACCGGCCGCACCCGCCAGGACGTCCTGTCCGTCCCCGTCAACGCGCTGCTCGCGCTGCCCGGCGGCGGCTTCGGCGTACAGGTGGTGGAAGAGGGCGGGACCCGCGACGTCCGGGTCGAGCTCGGCCTGTTCGGTCAGGGCCGGGTCGAGGTCACCGGCGGGGGACTGCGCGAGGGCATGAAGGTCGGGGTGCCGAAGGGATGAGCGGCGAAGGGATGAGCGGCGAGGTGAAGGGCGAAACGTGCGGGGAGGCGCACCCGGTCGGGCCGCGCGGCGGCGTGGTCGGCGCGCATCGCGCCACCCCTTCCGGGGCCAGCGCTCCGTACCGCCCAGAGCGGCGGCGCGTCGTGGACCTGAAGGGGGTCGTCAAGGAGTACGCGGGCGGCGTACGCGCCCTGGACGGCATCGACCTCGGCATCGGCGAAGGCGAGCTGCTCGGCATCGTGGGCCCCTCGGGCTCCGGCAAGTCGACGCTGCTGCACATCGTCGGAACCCTGGACCGGCCCACGTCCGGAACGGTGGAGATCGCCGGCCACGACGTGGCCGCGCTCACCGACCGGCAGGTGTCGGCGCTGCGGGCCCGTCACATCGGCTTCGTCTTCCAGGCCTTCCACCTGGTGCCGGGGGTGGCGGCCCTGGACAACGTCGCCGAAGGACTCCTGTACTCCGGCCTGCCGCGCGCCCGCCGCCGCCGGATGGCCGCGGACGCCCTGGCCCGGGTGGGACTGGCCGACCGCGTGCGGCACCGCCCGCACGAACTCTCCGGCGGGCAGAAGCAGCGCGTGGCCATCGCCCGCGCGGTGGTCGGCGAGCCCGCGCTGCTGCTCGCAGACGAGCCGACCGGCGCGCTGGACTCGGCGTCCGGCGAGGCGGTGATGGAACTGCTGCACACGCTGAACGAGGAGGGCGCCACGATCGCGGTCATCACGCACGACACCGAGATCGCGGCGCGGCTGCCGCGGCAGGTGAGAATCCGCGACGGCAGGGTCGTCGCGGACACGGCCCGGGGAAAGGTGGTGGCCCGATGAAGCGCGGGACACCCGCAGCCGGCCCCCGGTCCGCCCGCCGGACCGGCCTGAAGGCCGCCCGACTCGGCCCACGCGACGTCCTGCACGTCGGCTCGGCGGGCCTGCGCAGCCGCCCCGTCCGGGTCGTCCTGTCGGCACTCGGGATCGCCATCGGCATCGCGACGATGATCGCGGTGGTGGGCATCTCGGCGTCCAGTCAGGCCCAGTTGCTGCGGCAGCTCGACGCGCTGGGCACGAACATGCTGGTGGCGAAGCCGGGGGAGGGGATGTTCAGCGGACAGGAGGTCAAGCTGCCCAAGGACGCGGTGGGCACGGTCTCCCGCATCGAGGGCGTCGAGAAGGCCGGCGCGACCGGTGACCTCGCGCGATCGGTGCGCCGCTCCGAGAAGATCCCGGAGGCCGAGACCGGCGGCATCGCGGTGAAGGCCGCCACCGAGGGCCTGCTCGACGTGCTGCGCGGCCGAACGGCCTCCGGAACGTGGCTCAACGCCGCGAACGGCCGCTATCCGGCCGTGGTGCTGGGCCATGTCGCGGCGGACCGCCTGGGCATCGACCGCCCCGGGCGCCAGGTCTGGATCGACGACCGTTACTTCACCGTCGTCGGCATCCTCGACCCGTTGCCCCTCGCTCCGGAGATCGAGCGCTCGGCCCTGGTCGGATGGGACGCGGCCCAGCGGCTGCTCGGCTTCGACGGGCATCCGACGTCGGTGTACGAGCGCTCCACCGACGCGTCCGTCAGCGAGGTCCAGCGGCTCCTCGCCCCGACGATCGACCCGCGCAACCCGCAGAACGTGTCGGTCGGCGACCCGTCCTCGGCCCTCAAGGCGAAGGCCGCGACGGAGGGCGCCTTCTCCACACTCCTCCTCGGCCTGGGCGGCATCGCCCTGCTGGTGGGCGGCGTCGGCGTCGCGAACACCATGATCATCTCGGTCCTGGAACGACGCCACGAGATCGGCCTGCGCCGCTCCCTGGGCGCGACCCGGGGCCAGATCCGCATCCAGTTCGTGACCGAGTCCCTGATGCTCTCAGGCCTGGGCGGCCTGGCCGGCGTAGCCCTGGGCGCGGCAGCGGTGGCGGCCTACGCCACCGCGGGCGGCCTGCCCTGGGTCGTCCCCTCCTGGTCGGCCGCAGGCGGCTTCGCGGCGACACTGGCGATCGGCACGGTCGCGGGCCTGTACCCGGCGGTACGCGCGTCCCGCCTGTCACCGACCCTGGCGCTGGCGGCGGGGTAGGGGAACGGGAGGGGATGCGGGGCCGGGTCAACGCGGGAGTCGAGTCACCGTGCCGGAGCCGGCGGCGCGACCGTGGTGACGGAACGCGAAGGACTGGCCCGGCTCCAGCGCGACAGGCCCGTCGAGGGCCACGGACACCCGGCTTCCGTGCAGGGGCCGGAGCGTGCCGGTGCCCTCGGGCAGCGTGACGATGCCCCACACGGCGGCGGTGCGGATGAAGAAGAGGAGCCGGTCGCCCGACACGACATCCGCACCGCCCGCCTCCTCGGACAGCAGGGCGATGTCGGCGACGAACCCGCCGTACGCGAAGACCGATCCGGGCGCAGCGAGGACCCGGCCCCGCTCCACGACACCGACGGCGGCACCACTCAGCAGCACGCCCACGTTCGCATCGGCACTCGCCTCGTCGACGTACACCTGGTTCCGCTCGATGCCCTCGACGGGGTGGGTCGCGCCGCCACCCGAGCCGACGATCTCCACGGCATCGCCCTTGCGCAGCCGGCCCCGTTCGATCCGACCGCTCACCATGACCACCCTGCCCTGCCGCAGGCAGAAGACGT
This sequence comes from Streptomyces sp. NPDC094032, assembly GCF_040303965.1. Classification (NCBI taxonomy): domain Bacteria; kingdom Bacillati; phylum Actinomycetota; class Actinomycetes; order Kitasatosporales; family Streptomycetaceae; genus Streptomyces; species Streptomyces sp. NPDC094032. Next base: position 29,764 of record NZ_JBEOUE010000034.1, read on the forward strand.
CCTCCACGGACATCAGGAACGGCCCGTCGACCACGCCCTCCACCACCCGACCTGACGATCCACCCACGAGTCCCCTCCGGCTCCCTTGCGACCGCACCCGGCGAGTCCGTCGCGCATCGTACGTCGACTCTCACCCACCGCGTATCGCGCGAAGCGGGTCCCACGATGGAGTGGGATGCGTGGCCGCGCGGCTGTTCTGGGCGGGATCGGGGGGCTCGCCGGATTAGAGTCCGGTTCCCCGCCGTTGTTGGAACCGCCTGTGAGGCTCCCGTGTCCCGTGAGACGTCCGACGCGTCCGTTCCCGCGTACATCGATCCGTCGAAGCCGAGTATCGCCAGGGTGTACGACGCGTTCCTCGATGGCGAGGACAACTACGAGGTGGACCGTGAGGTGGTCCGGCGGGTGCGGAAGGCCGCTCCGGAGGCCCGGGATCTGGCCGTGGAGAATCGGGCTTTCCTGATCAGGGCCTGTCGGTTCCTGGCCCGGCAGGCGGGTGTCACGCAGTATCTGGACTGCGGCTCGGGGCTGCCGACCGCGGAGAACGTCCATCAAGTGGTGCAGCGGGTTGCCCCGGACGCGCGCGTCGTCTACGTGGACAACGACCCGCTGGTGCTTGCCCACGGCCGGGCGCTGCTGGAGGAGAACGAGAGCGCCGTCTTCGTCGCCGCGGACATCTTCGAGCCGGAGAGGCTGCTGGACGACGACACCGTGAAGTCCCGGCTGGACTGGAGCGAGCCGATCGCGCTGTTGCAGCTGGGCACCTTGCACCACTACAACGGCGAGGACACCCGTACCCGCAAGGACATCATGCGCGCCTACATCGAAGCGCTGCCGTCCGGTTCGTACGTGGCGATCAGTCACTTCCTCGACCCGGAGGACGAGTACAGCGCGACCGCCCGGAAGATGGAGGAGATGTTCCTGCACAGCATGATGGGCAGCGGCACCTTCTCCACCCAGGACGAACTGCGGGAGCTGTTCAACGGCCTGGACATGGTCCCTCCGGGCCTGGTGCGGTGCGCCGACTGGTGGCCGGACGGACCGCACCTCAAGGCGCTGAACGCGGCGCAGCGCAGCATCGCCGGCGGCATCGCACGCAAGGCGTAGGCCAGGGAACCCCGGGCGTCACCCGGGTGCCGGGCCCGGCCGCGTTCACCCGGTCTCGAAGGCGCGCAGCAGATCGGCCGCGACGCTCACCGCGATCGTCGCGGGCTCCTTCCCGGTGATGTCGGGCAGCCCGATCGGCGTCTTGATCCGGTCGATGACGGCGGCTTCGTGACCGCCCTCCGCGGCGAGGCGCCGTCGGAACCGCGCCCACTTGGCCGCCGAACCGATCAGCCCGATGGAGCCGAGATGGCTCGTCCGCAGAGCGGCGTCGCACAGCGCGGCGTCCTCGGCGTGGTCGTGGGTCATGATCAGGACGTGCGTGCCGGGCGGCAGCTCCTCCAGGACCTCCTCGGGCAGCAGCGGCGTGTGATGCACCCGTACCCGCGCCACGGCGTCGGCGAGCACGTCGAGGCGCCGCGCGGTGAGGGTGTCGGCGCGGCTGTCGACCAGGTGCAGGTCCAGGTCGTGGCGGGCCAGGATCCGGGCCAGTTCGAGCCCCACGTGCCCGACCCCGAAGATCGCCACCGCCCGTACCACCGGAAGGGGTTCGAGCAGCACCGACACCACGCCGCCACAGCACTGCACCCCGTGCCGGTTGGTCACCTTGTCGTTCAGGGCGAACTCGATGAGCTCCGGTTCCGGCGCGGCCGCGGCGATCATCTCCCGGGCCCGGTCGATCGCGACGGCCTCCACGTTGCCGCCGCCGATCGAGCCCCAGGCCTCGGTCCGTCCGACCACCAGCTTCGCACCGGCGTCGCGCGGGGCGTGGCCGCGCACGGCCGCGACGGTCACGAGCACGCCGGCCTCCCGGCGTGCCCGCAACCGCGCGACCGCGGCGAACCACGTCATGTCAGGCACCGCCACGGGCTTCCGCACCGGCCGGCACACCGCGCCCGGCGCCGCTCCGGGCGGCCTGGACCGCCCAGTACACCGCCTCCGGCGTCGCGGGCGAAGCCAGCTCGACAGCGGTCCCGCCCGGCCCGAACGCCGCGGCGGCCTGCCGCAGCGCCTCCCGGACGGAGAAGGCCAGCATCAGCGGCGGCTCGCCCACCGCCTTGGAGCCGTAGACCGCGCCCTCCTCGCTCGCGTTCCGCAGCAGCGTGACATGGAACTCCTCGGGCATCTCGGAGAAGCTGGGCAGCTTGTACGTGCTCGCCGCCTGCGTGAGGAGACGGCCGCGGTTCGGCCCGTCGCCGCTGTCCCAGCGCAGATCCTCCAGGGTGAGCCAGCCCGCGCCCTGCACGAAGCCGCCCTCGACCTGGCCGATGTCGATCATCGGGGAGAGGCTGTCGCCGACGTCGTGCACGATGTCCACCCGCCGGATCCGGTACGCGCCGGTGAAGCCGTCGATCTCCACCTCGGCCGCGGCGGCGCCGTGCGCGAAGTACTTGAACGGGGAGCCGTGGAAAGACTTCGCGTCCCAGTGCAGCCCCTCGGTCCGGTAGAAGCCGGCCGCCGACAGCTGCACGCGCTGGAGGTACGCCGTGCGCACCAGGTCGTCCCAGCCCAGTTCCGTACCGCCGCCCAGGCCGCGCGCGACGCCCTCGACGATGCGCACGTCCGCCGCGTTCGTGCCGAGCTGGGTCGCCGCCACCCGCAGCAGCCGCTCCCGCAGCTGCTCGCAGGCGTTCTTCACCGCCGCGCCGTTGAGGTCCGTTCCCGCGCTGGCGGCGGTGGCGGAGGTGTTGGGCACCTTGTCGGTACGCGTCGGGGCGAGGCGCACCTTGCGCAGCGGGATGCCGAGCGTGGTCGCCGCCACCTGGAGCATCTTGGTGTGCAGGCCCTGGCCCATCTCGGTGCCGCCGTGGTTGATCAGGACGGAGCCGTCCTTGTAGATCAGCACCAGCGCGCCGCCCTGGTTGAAGGCGGTGAGGTTGAAGGAGATGCCGAACTTGAGGCCGGTGAGCGCGAGGGCCCGCTTGGTGTGCGGGTGCGCGGCGTTGAAGGCGGCGATCTCCCGCTGCCGGTCCGCGACGTCGCCGTTCTCCTTGACCTGCTCCCAGACGGCGGAGACGCGCTCCGGCTGGACGACCGGCTGCCCGTACGGCGTCGACTGGCCCGGCCGGTAGAAGTTGCGCTCCCGCAGCTCCGCCGGGTCCAGGCCGAGCAGCGGCGCGCACCGGCCCATGATGTCCTCGATCACCAGCATGCCCTGGGGGCCGCCGAAGCCGCGGAAGGCCGTGTTGGAGACCTTGTTGGTCCGGGCGATCCGGCCGGTGACGCGGGCGTGGGGAAGCCAGTACGTGTTGTCGATGTGGCACAGCGCGCGGGCCACCACCGGTTCGGACAGGTCCAGGCTCCAGCCGCCGTCCGCGGTCAGCGTCGCGTCGAGGGCCTGGATGCGGCCCTCGGCGTCGAAGCCGATCCGCCACGAGGCGTGGAAGCCGTGCCGCTTGCCCGACATCGTCAGATCCTGGGTGCGGTTGAGCCGGACCCGTACGGGCCGGCCGGTCAGCCGGGCGCCGAGCGCGGCGACGGCCGCGAAGCCGTGCGGCTGCATCTCCTTGCCGCCGAAGCCGCCGCCCATCCGCAGGCACTGCACGGTCACCTCGTGACTGTGCAGGCCGAGGACGTGCGCGACGATCTCCTGGGTCTCGGAAGGGTGCTGGGTGCTGCTCTGCACGAAGACCTGGCCGGCCTCGTCGACGTACGCGAGAGCCGCGTGCGTCTCCAGATAGAAGTGCTCCTGGTCGGAGAACTGGAGCTCGCCGGTGAACACATGCGCCGAGTCGGCGAAGCCGGCGTCCACGTCGCCGGTCTCCATCACGGGCCGGGCGCCGTGGAAGCTGTCCGCGGCGATGGCCTCCGCCAGGGTGATCAGGGAGGGCCGTTCGTCGAGTTCCACCTCGACGGCCGCGGCACCGAGCCGGGCCGCCTCCAGGGTCTCGCCGAGCACCCAGGCGACCGCGTGCCCGTGGAACATGACCTCGTCGGGGAAGAGCGGCTCGTCGTGCTTCATCCCGGCGTCGTTGACGCCCGGCACGTCGGCGCCGGTCAGCACGCGCACCACCCCGGGCACGGCGAGCGCGGGCGCGGTGCGCAGCGCGGTGATCCTGCCGTGGGCCTTCATGACCTGGACGGGGTACGCGTGGAGCACGTCCTTGGTGCGGTGGACCAGGTCGTCGGTGTAGAGCGCGCTGCCGGTGACGTGCTGGGTCGCGCTCTCGTGCGGCACCGAGAGACCGACGACGGACTTCTCGGGACGTGCGGACAACTGGCTCATGACGACACCGCCTCGGTGGTACGCGCGTACAGCTTCAGGAGGCTCTGGCCGAGCATCGCGGAGCGGTAGGCGGCACTGGCCCGGTGGTCGTCCATCGGCGTGCCCTCCTCCCGCAGCACCCGCGCGACGGCCTCGACGGTCCCGGCCGTCCACGGCCGCCCCTGAAGGGCCGCCTCGGTGGCGAGGGCGCGGACCGGGGTGGCGGCGACGCCGCCCAGCCCGATCCGCGCCGTGCGGACGATCCCGTCCTCGACGTCGAGCGCGAAGGCGACCGCGACGCTGGAGATGTCGTCGAAGCGCCGCTTGGCGATCTTGTGGAAGGCGGTGACCGGTGCCAGGGGCAGGGGGACGCGGACGGCACGGATCAGTTCGCCGGGACGGCGCACGCTCTGCCGATAGCCGGTGAAGTACGCGGCGAGCGGCACCTCCCGCTCCGCGTCCGCGTCGGCCAGCACCAGGGAGGCGTCGAGCGCGAGCAGCGCGGGCGCGCTGTCACCGATCGGCGATCCGGTGCCCAGGTTGCCGCCGAGGGTGGCACCGTTGCGGATGAGGCGGGAGGCGAACTGCGGGAACAGCTCGGCGAGGAGCGGGACTCGGCCGTCCAGCCGCCGCTCGACCTCGGTGAGCGTCAGCGCCGCCCCGATCTCCAGGACGTCGGACTCGACGCGCAGCTCCCGCAGTTCGGGGAGGCGATCGACGGCGACCACGCAACCCGCCCGCCGGGACCGGATGTTCACCTCCACACCCCAGTCGGTCGACCCGGCGACCACCACCGCGTCGGGCCGCTCGCGCAGCAGCCGCAGCGTCTCGGCCAGGGTCTCCTTGCGCAGGAACACGCTGTCGCCCTGGGTGTACGAGGTGGCCACCGGCGCGGGCGGGGCCTGCTCGCGGCGCCGCGCGAGCGGGTCCGTTTCGGTGGGCGCGCCGACGGCGAACGCGGCGTCGCGGATCGGGCGGTAGCCGGTGCAGCGGCACAGATTGCCGCTGAGCGCGTGCAGATCGAAGCCGTTCGGGCCGTGCTCGGCGTCGCACGCGCCGTCCGCGCCGTCCGCGCCCTCCGCGCCGGCGGGGGAGCGCCGGTCGGGCCGGTAGTACTCGGCGGCCATGCTGCAGACGAACCCCGGGGTGCAGTAGCCGCACTGGGATCCGCCCCGGACCGCCATCTCCTCCTGCACGGGGTGCAGGGTGGGCGGTGTGCCGGGGGCTCCGGGCGTGGCGAGTCCTTCGGAGGTGACGATCTCCTGGCCGTCGAGCGCCGCGGCCGGGACCAGGCAGGCGTTGACCGCCACCCAGTCGGTGGGCTTGTCCACCCCGGGCCGGGCCACCAGCACCGAACAGGCCCCGCACTCGCCCTCGGCGCAGCCCTCCTTGGTGCCGGTGAGACCCCGCTCGCGCAGGAAGTCCAGCACCGTGGTGTGCGGCGGGGCCGGCGCCAGAGGCGTCTCGTCCCCGTTGACAGTGATACGCGCCGCTACCATGCCGGGCCCTCGCTCAGGTGCGTGGTGGGTCGATGCGTCATGTTCGCCAATGTCGGCAGCTTTCTGTACTCGGACGCGCCACAGGCACAGGAGGGCGCGGAACGGCACGCGGCGGAGGCGTACCGGAAAGAGTGAAGAGGAGAGAACCCGAGGAGTGCCCCGGGGAAAGCACGGAGAACGGCGCGCCGTCAGCAGCCGTGGGCGATCCGCCCGTGGACCCAGGCCGAGGTACGGACGAGGCGACTCAGGTCGGAGCAGGTGTCCATCCGACGGTCGCCTCCTCTCGGTCGTCACGGGTCGATGCTGACCGCAAGCTAATGCGCGCCGGTCACGGCGTCAAGGGCGGCCCTCCACCCGGGCCTTGGTGCCGGGTCGGGCGAATCCAGCCTGGTGGGGCGACCCGAGTCGTATGCTGACGCGCAGGTGGAAGCAGGGGGGCTCAGCATGCGGTACGACATCGTCGTTCGGGTCGACGAGGCGGGGGCGGAGGGCGACTTCGACGAGGGCCGTGAGCTGCGGTCTCTCGCACGGTGGCTCAGGGACGACGACGCGATCCGTACCACCGCGATCGTCGAGTTGCGCTCGGCGCCCACGCCGAGCGGCGCCATGGGGAACGTCTTCGACGCCGTCCAGCTGACCGCCGACAGCGGCTTCCAGCTGGCCAACCTGGCTCTCGCGTACGTGACGTGGCGCGCGGGCAGGCGCAGGCCCCCGGCCGTCACCATCGAGCACGAGGGCGTCCGGGTGGAGCTCGACACCGCCGATCCCGACGAGGTCGCCCGGCTCCTCGCCGCTCTGCGCCAGGACAGGTGACGGGCGGGTTGTCCGGCCCCCTGCCGGACCCGCAGCGGTCCAGGGCCGTGCTCATCGGCACGGCTCACTACCGGCACATGCCAGAGCTGCCCGCGGTGGCGAACAACCTCGATGCCCTCCAGCGGATCCTCACCGCCCGCACGCTGCTCGACCTCGCACCCGAACACTGCGCGACGATCCTCGATCCCGTGACCCCCGGGGAGGTCCTCGGCCCTGTCCGGCGAGCGGCGCTCGAAGCCCAGGACACCTTGATCGTCTACTTCTCCGGCCACGGGCACCAGGAAGAGGAGGACTTCGAGCTGTATCTCGGGCTCCAGGAGTCGCACCCCGAATCGCCCGAGAACTCCCTCGCCTATTCGATGCTGCGCACAGCCGTGCGGCGTACCAGGGCCAGACGCCGGGTCGTCATCCTCGACAGCTGCTTCAGCGGGCTCGCGATGGGGGCCATGTCCGGTACGGGGCCGGACGATCCCGCGTCCGCGCTCGCCGGACAGGCCGCCGTCGAGGGCGCGTATCTGATGTGCTCCGCCTCGCGTACGGCGCTCGCGCTCGCGGCGCCCGGCGAACCGTACACCGCCTTCACCGGCGAGCTCATCGACATCCTGGGCCGGGGCGTCGAGGGCGGCCCCGAGTACATCACCCTGGACGGGGCTTTCCAGGAGGTGCGCGACCGGCTCCTGTCGAAGTCCCGCCCCAGGCCGAGGAAGCAGGCCCTCGACGACATCGGCGGCCTCGCGCTCGTCCGGAACCAGCGGGCCGCGCGGCGGCCCCACCCCGCGCCGGGCGGGACGGCGGGGGCCGGGGGAGGTCCGCGGCTGCTCGGCGACCGGTACGAGGTGGGGGCGATGGTCCGCCGCGGTGGCGTGGCCGAGGTGTACATCGCCCGCGACGTCCGGCTCGGGCGCACCGTCGCCGTGAAGATGCTGAGGGCGGACCTCGTCGGCGAGACGTACCTCCTGGCGCGGTTCCGCCGGGAGGCCCAGTCGGCGGCGCTGCTCAACCACCCGTCGGTCGTGGCGATCCACGACAGCGGTGACGCGTACGTCGACGGGGTCTCCCTCCCGTACATCGTGATGGAGTACGTGGACGGCTCGACCCTGCGCGAGTTGCTCCAATCCGGGCGCAAGTTGCTGCCGGAGCGTGTGCTGGAGGTGGTGGCCGGCATCCTCCTCGCGCTGGAGTACGCGCATCGCGCCGGGATCGTGCACCGGGACATCAAACCGGCGAGCGTGATGCTGACCCGTACCGGTCAGGTCAAGGTCAAGGGCTTCGGCCTCGTACACCCCCCGGGCGACGGCGGCACGGGCACGACGGACAAGGGTACGGTGATGGGCACGGTCCAGTACCTCTCCCCGGAGGCGGCCAAGGGCGAGCCGGCCGACGCCCGTTCCGATCTGTACTCCACCGGCTGCCTGCTGTACGAGCTGCTGACGCTCCGTCCGCCGTTCACCGGCGACAGGCCGGTCGCCATCGCGTACCAGCACGTACGCGGCGTGCCCCGGCCGCCGTCCGCCTTCGACTCCGAGGTCACGCCCGAGATGGACGCCCTGGTCCTGAAGGCGCTGGTGAAGGACCCCCAGCACCGCTTTCAGTCCGCCGACGAGATGCGCCGGGCCGTCGAGCGGATACTCGACGCGCCGTGGGGAGGGGACCGGGACGGCGGGCGATGAGCGCCTCCGAGACGGCCGGATCAGGGCGTGCTGTCCGGTCCCTCGGGGAGCGCGAGGAGGAGGGGCGAGCCCAGCCGGGCGTCCGGATGCATGCCGAGCAGGTGGTGGACCACCCCGGACAGGCCGGGGAGCAGCCCGGGTGCGAACGCCTCCTTGGCGAGGCCGCCGACCGGGCCCCGCTGCTCGATGCCGGTGAGCAGCTCGCCGTCCGCCTCCGCGGCCGACGGGCCCTCGTAGCCCTCCAGGGCTCGTAGGCGGCGCAGGAGTTCCGCGAGACCGAGGTCGCCGTGGCACAGGGTGTGGCTCCAGCCGAAGCCCTCGCGCAGACCGGCCGGGCCCGAACGGAGCGCCGTCCGCAGATGGCGGGGATCGCCCGTGCGCGCGTGGAGGTCGACGGCGGCCAGGCCGATGCCCGTACTGCCGTGACACCACGCGGTGGGATGGTCCACGTCCCCTCCGATCCGCGCGTCGGCCCAGGCGGCCACCTCCGGCTCGTACAGCGACTCCTCGAAGTCGTGGGCCAGCGAGCCGAGTTCGTGCCACCGGACCCGGTCGGCCGGACTCCCGGCCGGGGAGAGGGCGAGCCGCGTGAGGGCCCATCCGGCCCCGGTGGCGCCGTGGGCGAAGCCGCCGATGCCCTCCGGGAACATGACGGTGGACCAGCGTGCTCCCAGGTCGTTCACCACCGCCGTCCGCTCAAGCCGCCGGCCCGCCTCCGCCGCGACGTCCAACCAACGCTCCTCGCCCGTGAGTCCGGCGAGATCGAGGAGCGGGACCGGCACCCCGGCCACGCCGCCGAGCACGTCCAGCGCCCGGTCCTCGGCGAGGGCCTCCGGAGTCAGCAGCGCGGCCCTGGCGCGGGCCCGGTCCAGCAGCCCGGGCGTCCCGAGGAGGCGGTGCAGCGCGGCCCACGTCCACACCTGCGAGGCGATGCCGGTGAACCCGCCGAGCTGACGCGTCGGCGTCGCGTCCTCGGTGGCGGCCAGCACCTCCAGGGCGCCGGCCAGGACGGACTCCACACCGTGTACGGGGTCGGCGCGACCGGCCCGCTGCTCCCGCAGATACGCGGCGAGGGCGAGGGCGACACCGCCCTGCCCGGTGTAGAGGTCCGCGCCGAGCGGGCGGATCGCCCAGCCGTAGTCCGTCAGCACGGGGCTGATCCAGGTCGCGGTGGCGTCGCTGCCGCGCACGGCGGCCGCGCAGACCGTCCCCACGGCCTCGGCCGCCAGCGCGCGCCGACGCCGGTCCAGATCATCGGCGTGCGGGGAGCGGGCGGGCGTCCTCACCCGTCCGGGAAGGCGCCGCTCGTTCAGATACGCGCCGACCAGCGCGCTGCGGATGGTGTCCCGCTCGCGCGCGAGGTCCGCGTCCCGCCAGCCCGCCAGGAAGGCGGCCGGCAGCTCCGCGTCCACCCGCGTGTCGAACACGGGGACGTCTCCGACCAGGAGGTCCGCGATCTCCCGGTCGATCACCGCCGGTTCGCGCGGCGCGCCCGGGGCGGCGAGGGCGTTGCGGTGGAGGATGTCCCGGGCCCGCGCCCGGGCGGCGTCGGGGTCGTGCAGCGAGGCGGGGTGCCAGAGCATCCGGCCGATGTCCGTGTACGTCTGGGTGGGGCGCCGGATCCGGCGGACCCGGCAGCCGGTGAACGCGCCGACCAGGGCGCCGAGTTCACCGGCCGCGTCGAGCTCGGCCAGGGCTCCGGTGACCGCGTCGAAGCCGGCCAGGACCCGGTCCCAGTGGCGTATCAGCACGGGCTCGGGGCTGGGGTGGTTGCGGGCCGGCGGCAGCTCCACCTCGTCGACCTCCAGGCGCGCGGTGTCCCGCCCGCCGTCCGCGATGACCGGGACGCGGATGCGCGGCTGCTGCCCGGGCAGGCCGCCGGCGGCCGAGAGGTCCACCCCGGCCAGCGCGTAGCCGTCGGTGCGCAGCGGGAGGATGCCGGTCCGCAGCACGGTGGTGCGGATCGTCCGGGCGGCCCGGTCGACGGCGTCGCCGCGCCCGCTCGGCGCGACGTCCACGTCCGGGGTGAACAGGGCCTCGGCGTCGACCACGGCGGGCACCGGGCCGTGGGCCACCAGGTTCTCGGCGTGCAGGTCGGTGCCGCCGAGCAGCCGCATCACCGCCAGCCAGCCGCCCAGGCCCCGGTAGAAGCGCGCCAGCTCCGCCTCGTCCCGGCAGTAGCGGTGCCCGAGGTACTCGGCCCAGCCGTAGCCGTCCCGGACCACCACCCTCGGCACGCCCAGGTCCTCGGCGCCGGGGACGGCCGCGACGAAGGCGCGGAGGGCGGCGTCCACCGCCACGGGCCGCGGCTTGTACATGACGGCGGCGTCGGCGAAGGTCAGCCGGGCCACCGCCCTCCCTCCCTGGTGGGTGTCCCCGCGGGCGAGCTCCAGGCCGCGCAGCGGTCCCGGTTCGGCGCCGAGCAGCTCGGTGACGGCCGGCCGGTCGGCGGCGAACCGGGCGCCCAGCTCCACGGCTCCCTCGATCAGGAGCCGTCCGGAGGCGAGGGCCCGCGGGTGCAGCGCCGGGTACCTCCGGCGCAGGGTCTCGGCGAAGCCGGGGGCGCAGGCGCGCCCGAGGAAGGCGTCCCAGCGGGCGGACGGGTCCGCGCCCGGCAGCTCGCCGGCCAGCGAGGCGGCCCGCAGCTCAAGCAGGAGCACGCGGTTGAGCCGCAGCTGGAGGGTGCGGCGGAGGGCGTCGCGCGTCGCCTCGCGCAGCACCTCCCGCTCCTCCGGGGCCAGTCCGTCGATCTTCCGCACCCGGCGGTCAAGCTCCGTGAACAAGGGCTCCGCGAAGGTGTCCACCGGACCCGCGAACCACCCCTCCGGGGGCGGCTCTTGTGCCGCTCGGGCCGCTGCCACGGGCTCCACCATGCGGGGTCCTCTCCTGTCCTGACGGCTGGGGCGGGCTGCCGTGCGCCGGGCGGGTCGGCCCGGACCGGGGAACCCGTGGAGGGTTCCCCGGGTGGTGCGTTCGACGGGATTGACGGGATTGACGGGATGCGGCGGTGTCAGCAGCAGTAGCTGTGCAGGGAACCGGTACAGCTGCTGCACCCCGTCAGCAGGGCCTCGGTGCCGTCGGTGAGCGCGGCCTCGCCGGCGGCGCCGCCGACGTAGAGCGGGCCGGCCGGGTTGTCGGCGCCGAAGGCCGTTTCGGCGCCCTGGAGCCAGGCGGTGACGATGTCGTCCGTACGCGTCGTCGACATGACGGGCATGGATTCCTCCTGTGATGCGCGGGAATGGAATGACGCGGCCTCCAGAATCCACCGGAGGAACTCCGTCCGGGACCCGCCAGAACCGGCCAATCGCGGACGACGTGCTCGCGGCGGCGGGTGTCGTCGACGGCGGTCGACTCCACCGCCGTGGCCCGCTCAGTCGTCGAACCACACGACGAGGCGCACGTTGTCGTCGCCGTGCTGTTCGGCGAGTTCCTCCATGGCTTCCCAGACGGGTGGCCAGTCGCCGGTGTCGATGACGGCATCTCTGCGGCACATGGTGACCGATCTGTAGAGCGTGTCCCCGACGAGCCACTCACTTCCTTCAGGCCACTCCCGAACCTCACCGGGCTTGAGACCGACGGCCTCGGCGAACGCCTCACCATTCCAGGAGGCCTTGGCCGTCATCCTGAGCCCGTTCGGCGTCTGGCGGTATTGGTGAAGCCGGCTGTCGGGCTTCTCCGCGGGCTCGTCCCAGTCGACGGCCTTCACCTCGGCCCAGGTGATCCACGTGGTGCCGTGAAAGCCGTCTTCGCCGTACCACTCGGTCAGCTGGGCGAACCGCGCGGCCATGGCGTCCGAGGCATCGGAAGGAAACCCCCTGCCTGCGGCCAAGGGCCGGAAGTTCGCGTAGTTGCGGACCCCGAAGAGACAACCGAACGCGTCGTAGTTGCCGACGTCGTTGAGGGAGTCGAGGTTGTGCGCGCTGTACCAGGTCGGCTCCTGTCCGTCCCGCAGCACCCGGTATTCGATGAAGCCGCTGATATCCGTACCCATGCCAGGCATTCTTCCGGCGTCGTCAACTACTTATATCTGTGTCGGATCGACGGCCCGGGATCTCGCCGTGATGGAGTCGGCGAGGTGGTTCAGGCCCTCGGGACGGCTTTCGAGGAACAGGTTCGGCTCGATCAGTTCCAGCTCCATGACCACCGGCCTTCTGGTCTCGTCCAGGACCAGGTCCACCCGGGCGAACAGGAGGGCGTCCGCTGTCGGGACCGCCGCCAGGGCCGTCAGGGCCGTGGTGATCTCCTCGTCGGTCGGGTCGTACGGGGTGACGTCGGGGTGCGGCACCCGGTCGTTGTCGATCTCGCCGGACTCGGTCAGTACGGGGCCCTTTCGGATCGCGTGGCTGAATGTGCCCCCGATGAAGACCAGAGCCCGCTCTCCCTCCTCCACGAGACGCAGGTAGGGCTGGACCATCACGATCCGGCCCTGCTCCAGCAGCGCCCGGACGTGCTGCTCGGCGGCGGCGTGCTGATCGGGCTCGTACCGGGCGGTGTCGACCGCGCCTGCGGAGATCGCGGGCTTGACCACGACCGGGCCGTCGCCGAGGAAGCCCTCCTCGGCGACGGGCGAGCCCGGCTCGATGAAGCGGGTGGGAACGACGTCCACGCCCTTCTCCGCGAGGTCGCGTAGATAGCGCTTGTCGCTATTCCAGCGCACCACCGGAGCCGGATTCCACAGACGCGTCCCGCGGGCCGCCCTGTCGGCCCAGGCCAGGAACGTCTCGATACGTTCCGTGTAGTCCCAGGTAGACCGGATGACGGCCAGATCGAAACGTTCCCACGCCACATCCGGCGCGTCCCAGGCCACCGGGACCCCCACCACACCACGAGCGCGCAACGCCTCCACGATCAGCGGAAGATCGGCGTCCCACTCCATCCCGGCCCCACTGGTCACGATCGCGACCCTGCCACTCCCCACGCGACTCTCCTGTCGTCACTCGTCCCTGTCCCCGCAGCCTAGGCGGGCCGGGCGCGGGCTGCGAGGCACGGCGACCCAGCCGTACGGTGAAGGGGCGGCGCACCGTGTTCGAACGGTGCGCCGCCCCTTCACGGCCGGGGGTCGAACGGGCCTACTCCGTGAAATACCCCGCCACATCGGCCAGCAGGTCCACCGTGCCGGAGTGGTTGTACAGCGTCACCTTGCCGTCGTGGACCGGGACGACGACCTGGTTGGCGATCGTGCGGCCGGCGGCGACGTTCAGGTTCGAGGTGGTCGGGCGCGGGGTGCCGTACGGGTAGGCCGAGACGTAGGTCGGCGCGGTCGGGTTCGTGGCGGTCACGTTCATGACGAGCGCCGATACGCCGGTGGCCGGGACTCCGCCCTGGCCCGCGACCTGCACGGACACCGTCCTGCCCGCGCCGACCGGGGCCTTCGGGGCCCCCACACCGGCGACGGTGCTCAGGATCCGGGCCGGGGGCACGGCCTTGAAGCGGTCGCCCGTGGCGGTGAAGTAGCCGGCCACGTCGGCCAGGAGGTCGACCGAACCGGCGTGGTTGTAGAGGGTGATCCGGCCGTTCTCGACCGGGACGGTCACCAGGTTGGCCACGGTCTGGCCCGCGGTCACGTTCAGGTTCGAGGTGGTCGGGCGCGGGGTGCCGTACGGGTAGGCCGAGACGTAGGTCGTCGCGGTCGGGTTCGTCGCGGTCACGTTCACCGTCACCGCCGTCACGCCCGTGGCCGGAACCCCGCCACGACCCGCGACCTGCACGGACACCGTCCGGCCGGCGCCGACGGCGGCCTTCGGCGCGCCGGTGCCCGCCACGGTGCTGAGGAGCCGGGCGGGGGTCACCGCCCGGAAGCGGTCGCCCTCGCCGTCGAGGGTGTAGAAGCCGGCCACGTCGGCGAGCAGGTCGACCGAACCGGCGCGGTTGTAGAGCGTCACCTTGCCGTCCTTGCCGACCGGGACGGTCACGAGGTTCGGCGCGGTCCGGCCGGCCATCACGTTCAGGCTGGACGTGGCGGGACGGTCCGTACCGGTGGGGTAGACCGACACGTACGTCGTCGCCGTCGGGTTGGTCGCGGTCACGTTCAGGGTCACCGCCGTCACACCGGCCCCCTCCACCCCACCGCGCCCGGTGACCTGGAGCGTCACCGTGCCGCCGGGACCGACCTTCGCCTTCGGAGCGGCGAAGCCGGTCACGGTGCTGAGGAGCCTGGCCGGGGCCACCGGCTCGTACGTGCCGAGACCGCCCCGCGTCAGGAACGCCCCACCGACGCGGCGCAGGTCGGGCCCGACACCGTCGGCGGGCGCGGCGGCCAGCTCCCACGTGTACCGCCCGTCGGCCAGCGCCGCACCGTCGTCGCCGCGGCCGTCCCACACGGCCTTCACCAGCCCCCGCGCCTCGCCCCCGCGCAGGGTCCGCACCACGGTCCCCGCCCGGTCCTTGAGCGTCAGCGACCAGGAGGCAGCGGGCTTGTTCAGCCACCACCTGCCGGTCCAGGAGGGGGCGGCGGCGAGGTCCAGGATCCCCGCCTCGTCGTGGTCGAGGACCCCGAGGCCGGACGCGGGGACGCCGGACTGGGCGACGTGGATGCGCTGCTCCTTGTCGGAGTAGGCGATGGGGCCGCCGAAGCGGTCCACGGTCCAGTAGTCGGCGGCGGGGACGTCGCCGATCACCCGCGTCGGCCCCGCCCCGCGCAGGGGCGTGACGGACAGCACCCCGCCCTTCGAGTGCGCGAGGTAGCCGTCGCCCAGCATCGCCCGGTCGTGCGGAGGCAATGGAATGTCGGTGCCGGAGTTCCACTCCTGGACGCCCGCCTTCGCGTCCCCGCAGCGCCAGTAGAGGTACGCCCCCCACACCTGGAGCTCCGTCAGGTCGCAGTCGGACACCTTCCGCGACCACGACGCGCCGGTGCGCACGTCGAACCTTTCGACGACACCGGTCGGCACGCTTTCCTGCCACAGCTTGTCGCCGGCGAGGGAGGAGACCCGACCGCTGACGTTCGGCGACCGCAGGACGACCTCCTGGGTGTCCAGATCGGCGACCTGCGTCTGCTGGTCGGCGGTCTTGTAGGAGATGTAGCGCCCTGACGCCTGCGGCATCCCTTGGCGGGGGATGCCCGTCAGGGACGTACCCGGCAGACTCCGCCCGGCCTCGACCACGTGCGGGTGGAAGTCCGCGTCGCTGAACACGGCGCGGCCGTCGCCGGTCCGGAGCCCCGTGCACGAGACGATCGGGCCGCAGACGCCGTCACCGGCGAGCTCCCGCTTCGGCCCGACGGCCGGCTCGCCACCCGTCGTCAGCTCCCGTTCCCGTACCGCTGCCTTGGCGTACGGCAGGGTCTCGTACGACATGAGGACGCCCTGGGCCATCGACATCTCCCCGACCCTGGTGACGACCGGCGGGATGACGGCGACCTTCTCCACGACGGGCGCCCCGCCGCCCTCCCCGGCCCGGATCGAGTGGACCGCGCGCTCGTCGCCGCTCCCGGATCGCGTCGCGATCACCCGCCCGTCGGTACCGGCCCGGGTGACACCCGTGATCCGGTCGAGGACCTCCTGATCCGTACCGCCCGCGAGCGGACGCGCGAGGAGCCGGTCGCCGCCCTCGCCGGGGACGCGGACCAGGATCCGGTCGCCGAGGAGGGCCGCCGGGGTGCCGCCGGCCCAGTCGAGTTCGTGGAGCGGTGCGGAGAAGTCGCCCGTCAGGTCCCAGATCTGGACCCGGCCCGGGACGGGGAAGCGGAACAGGTACCGGTCCGCGGTGACGTTGGGGCCACCGGTCGGGTCGGGTCCCAGGTCCACCGTCCGGGCGGTGAAGGCGCGGTCGATCCACACGGTCGTCGTGACGTCGTTCAGCCGGTACGTGAGCCAGAAGCCGTGCGGGGACCCCGAGCGGGTGAAGCCCGTCAGGATCTCGGCGCCTTCCGGGAGCGTCAGCACGCGGTCGGTCACCTGGCCCTGCGCGAGGCTCAGCCGATGCCAGATCCAGGGCTTCGCCACCTCGTACGTCACGAGGCTCTGCCCGAGCATGGTCCAGGACCGCTGCCCGGCGGTCGCCGGGATCGCCTGCGACGTCCGCGTCGCCGGGTCCCAGAGCCGGGCGCTCGAAGACGAGAGCGTGGCGACCAGGTCCGTGCCGGTGTCCACCGGCCCCCCGTAGGGGACCGGGGTGCGTGTGCCGCCGGAGAACGAGAACCAGTGGTATCCGCCGTACTCGCCGCCCTGGACGAACCCGGTCGTCCCCACCACGGGCAGCCTTCCCGCGTACGGGTCCGGCGTGAACTCCGCCGGGACGACGACCTCCGGCGGCGGCTCGGCCGCCACCGCAGGACCCGTCCCCAGAGGCATGAGGCTCATCAGCGCCGCCGCGGTCGCGACGACGGCCGCCGCGGCACGGCCGCGGCGGGTCTTCGTAGTGCTGTGCAAGAGTGGTCCCTCCCCAGGAACCGGGCCAAGTTTCCCCACCCGACCCGAGTGCGCAGACACTAACAGGGGCCGACCGCCCGTCGTCGGATCGTGACCGCCCTCGACCGATCATGGCGAGAAATGCGGTACGAAGTGCCCGGCCGGCGACCTACGTTCGGTGACACATCGGCCCGGCGCCGTCCGGTCAGAGCTCCCCGGGATAGTCCGCGTCCTCCCGGCACAGGGCGCGGGCCAGGCTTCGGTAGAAGAGGAGGACGCCGGGCTCCTTGGGGGATAGGTGGCCCCGCTCGCCGAAGCGGGACGTGGCGCCGCGCTGGACGGCCTCAAGGCCTCGGCGGTCCTCGCCGTTGATCACGGCGGCGTAGGCCTCGGCCTCCTTCCGGACGGCGTCGCGGTCCTGGTGCTCGACCAGGGACGGGGGCATCAGCACCCCGCCCCTGACGAGGGTGCGGTCGAGGGACGACGGGATCAGGCTGAGCCAGATCACCATGTCGCCGGAGGCGGCCAGGCTGCCCGAAGGGAAGACGAAGAAGCCGTACAGATGCGCTCGTTCCTCCTCGGTGAGGTCCAGGGCCAGCGGCTCCAGCGGGGCCGCGTACCGCACCCGCATGCTGTCTGCCCACGGCGAGTCCGCGCGCACCCGGGTCTCCGCCCCGCCCGGCGTCGTCGGCTGAAGCGTCTCCGGATGGAAGCCCATGACGTGGTAGTTCTCGTGCGCGTTCTCGACGGCGACCTTCCAGTTGCAGTGCCACTCCTCGGTCCACCCGGCGACCTGCGTCAGCTCCGGCAGCCGGTAGTTGACCAGGTCGTCGCCGATCCGGCGCAGATGCGGCCCCAGCGGCTCGGCGGAGGCGTCGAGGTTGACGAAGACGAAGCCGCGCCACTCCTCGACCGCGAACCCGGGCAGCCGGCAGGCCGACGGATCGAAGGCCGGATTGCGCTTCATATGGGTGGCGCCGACCAGCCGTCCGTCGAGGCCGTACCGCCACAGGTGGTACGGGCAGGTGAACACGTCCGTGCGGCCCGCGCCCTCCTCCACCACCGGCATCAACCGGTGCCGGCACACCGTCGACAGGCCCCGCAGCACACCGTCCTCGCCACGGACCACGACCACCGGCTCGCCCGCCACCGACAGCGCCACGTACGAACCGGACTCCGCCAGCTCGTCCGCGTGCGCGACCAGCACCCACGAGCGCCCGAACACCAGCTCCCGCTCCCGCTCCCACAGCTCGGGCGAGGTGAACGCCGCGGGCGGCAGGCTCAACGCCGCCGCGTCCGGCGCCAGATACCGCTCCAGCTCCGCCACGATCTCCTCGACGTCCACCACGGCCCTCCCTCGGTTCGGTCCGGCCGAGCCTCCTCGCGCGCACTCGTGAACCCCTCGCCGCCCGGTCGACACCCCGCCGCACCCCCTCCACCCGTCCCCCGCGTTTCCTCCAGCCGGCCCCCCGACGATCCGAGCATGTACGGCGCTGACCTCACCGAGATCCACGAACTCATCCACGAGAGCCGCGGCAAGGACTACGGGGCCGAGGCGCGGGAGCTCACCCGGCACGTCCGGCGGCTGCGGCCCGGAGCGGACTCCCTGCTCGACGTGGCCTGCGGCACCGGCGCGCACCTGCGCCACTTCGCCGGCCTCTACGCCCGGGTCGCGGGCCTGGAACTGTCCGAGCCGATGGTCCGCGCCGCCCGCCGCGGCCTGCCCGACGTCCCCGTCCACATCG
Organism: Streptomyces sp. NPDC094032; assembly: GCF_040303965.1. Classification (NCBI taxonomy): domain Bacteria; kingdom Bacillati; phylum Actinomycetota; class Actinomycetes; order Kitasatosporales; family Streptomycetaceae; genus Streptomyces; species Streptomyces sp. NPDC094032. Next base: position 48,145 of record NZ_JBEOUE010000034.1, read on the forward strand.
GCGACATGCGGGACTTCGCCCTCGACGCCCGCTTCGACGTCGTCACCTGCATGTTCGGCTCCCTCGGGTACGCCACCGACGCGGCCGAACTCCACGCCACCCTGGCCGCCTTCGCCCGGCACCTGACACCCGGGGGAGTGGTGGCCGTCGACCCCTGGTGGTTCCCCGAGACCTACCTCGACGGATACGTCTCCGGGGACGTCACGACCCTCGGGGACCGGACCGTGGCCCGGGTGTCGCACTCCGCGCGGGACGGGGACGCCTGCCGGATGGACGTCCACTACGTGGTCGCCGACTCCGGTGCCGGGGCCCGGCACTTCAGCGAGACCCACCGCATCTCCCTCTTCCCCCGCGCCACGTACGAGGCCGCGTTCCGGGCGGCCGGACTCACCGTCGGCTACGTCCCCGGCCCGCACTCCGGCCGGGGGCTCTTCCTCGGGGCCGCCGCATGAGGCCCCCGACACGTCCCGGCGCCGCACCGACCCGCGACTCCCGGCTGGAGGCCGTATGCGCGTCCTGTTCGTGACCTCTCCCGGCCTCGGCCACCTCTTCCCGACCATCCCCCTGGCCCAGGCCTTCCGCGCCGCCGGACACCGGGTCCGGTACGCCACCGGAGGCCTCAGCCTGGCCGCCGCCGAGGCGGGCTTCGACACCGTCGACGTCACGCCCGGCCTCGACTACCTGCCCGTCTACCTGCCCCAGGAGCCAGGGGCGGACGGCGCACCGGTGGACCACCCCATGTTCGCCGAGGACCCCGACGACGCCGAACTGGCCACCCTCTTCGCCCGCGTCTCCGGCGTCATGGTGGACGGCGCCCTGGCCGCCGCCCGGCACTGGTCGCCCGATCTCGTCGTCGCCCCGCCCCTCCAGGGCGCCGGCCGGCTGGTCGCCGCCGCGCTCGGCGTGCCCCTGATCGAGCCCCGCCTCGGCTCGTACGACAGCGGCGCCCGCCTGCGCACCCTGCTCCGCGCCGGAATGGAGCCGCACTGGGACCGCCACGGCGTCACCGGCGAACCCGCCGCGACCGTGCCCCTCACCACCCTCCCCGAGAGCCTCACCGCCCTGCTCCCCGAGGACCGGCGCACGCCGCTCGCCGAGCCCGTACGCCATGTGCCCTACAACGGCGGGTCCGTGCTGCCCCCGTGGCTGGCCGAACCCGCGCGGCTGCCGCGCGTCGCCGTCACCCTGGGCACCATCGAGGCCCAGTGGGGCGGACTCGCGATCCTGGAACCCCTGATGGAGGCGGCCCGTGGCGTGGACGCCGAGTTCGTGGTCACCCTCGGCGGCGGCGACCCCGCGCTCCTCGGCGACGCCCCGCCCAACGTCCGCCTCGTCGAGTGGGCCCCGCTCGACCTGCTCCTGCACACCTGCGACGCGATCGTCCACCACGGCGGCAGCGGCACGATGCTCACGGCCGCCGCCGCCGGAATCCCGCAGTGCGTCATCCCGCGCGGCTCCTACCAGCAGACCGGGGCGGACCTGCTGCCCGCCCGCGGCATCGGCATCGTGGCCGAGCCGGGGAGCCTCGGCACCGCCGAATGCCGCGGCCTGCTCGGCGACGACCGGCTCCGCGAGAACGCGCGCCAGGTCAGGGACGAACTGCGCGCGATGCCCACACCCGCCGAGACGGCCGCCCGGCTCGTCGCGTCCCTCGGGTGAACCGCACTCCCACACCAGCGAGGAAAGACGAACAGATGCTGACGACCGCCCGTCTGACGGAGTACGGCCACCCCGACGAGGAGGCCCTGCGCCACTACCGCGACCAGGGTTTCGTCCACTTCCGCGCCGTGCTCTCCGCCGAGGAGGTGGCCGGCTACCGGGCCGCCGCCGAGGAACTCCTCGACAAGGAGGGCCCCGAGACCTGGGGCGCCTCCGAGGCGGAGACCCAGGTCCACTACGTGGAGGCCGCCTGGCGCAAGCACCCCGCGCTGCGCCGCCTGGCCCTGCACCCCGTGGTGACCCGGGCCGCCGAGCGCCTGGCCGGGGGGCCGCTGCGCCTCTACGGCACCGACGTCCTCAAGAAGGAGCCCCACGTCCACCTGCCCACCGTCGTCCACGACGACGAACCGGGCCTGCCGCTCGCCGGTCTTACCCGCACCCTCACCGTGTGGATCCCCCTCGTGGACGTGCCCGCCGACCGGGGCTCGCTGATCTACGTCCCCGGCTCGCACCGCCGCCCGCCGGAGCACCGCCAGATCCATCTGGCCGGATTCCAGGACTACCGGCCGATGGAGGAGGTCTGGCCGGACTTCCCCTACAGCCCCAGGGTCGCCGTCCCGATGCGCGCCGGCGACGTCGTCTTCCACGACTTCCGCACCGTCCACATGGCCGGGGTCAACACGGACGGCGAACGCCGGCTCGCCTTCGCCGCCGTCTACATGGACTCCGACGCCACCTACCGCCCCGGCGTACAGGACCATCCCGTCGCCCATCTGCGGCCGGGCGCCCCGGTCGACGGCGACCGGTTCCCCCTCATCGCCACCGGCACCGGAGCCGACGCGTGACCACGGACCGGGCGGACGTGGCGGAGCTCGGGGAGCGGCTCCAGCGCGCGTACGGGACGCTCTGGCTGCACCGCCTCAAGGGCGACCCCTACGCCGCCCTGCTGTGCGACGTCGACGAGGACCCGGGCCCGCTGCGCGAGCGCGTCCGGGCCGCCGGACCTCTGTGGCGCTCCGGCCCCGGGCCCTGGGTCACCGCGGACCCGGCCGTCGGCACCGCCCTGCTCGCCCACCCCGCGACCGCGCACGCGCCCGTCCTGCCCGACGAGGACCCCCGGCTGCCGGCGGCCCCCCTGCCCGTGCCCGACCTCGGCCCCCTGTGTGCCCGCCTGCTCGACGCGGCGGGACCGGAGTTCGACCTGGTCGCCGCCGTGGCCGAACCCCTCGCGGCGGGCGCCCTCGCCCAGGCGTGCGCGATCCCCGAGGCCGAGCACGGACGCTTCGCCGAGGCCCTCGCGGACTGCGGGACCCTCCTGGACGCCATGGTGTGCCCGCAGCGGCTCGCGACCGCCCGGCGCACGGGCCCCGCCCTCGACGTGCTGCGCACCCTCCTCGCGGCCGCCCCCGGCGCGCCGGACCCGGCGGCGGTCGTGGCAGGCGCCCGGATCGGCGCCGACCTCGTCACCCGTACCGTCCTCGCGGACACCGCACCGCCGCTGCGGATCGCCCCGCTGCTGGCCCATGCCGACATCGAGTTCGCGGGGGTGCGGATCGCGGCCGGTGAGCGGCTCGCGGTGCTGCTCGACGACGGCGACGACGCCGCCGGAACGGCCGAGCCGCCCGCGCTGCGCGCGACGGCCCCGCTCCGGCGCGCGATGGCGGAGACCGTCGTCGCGGCCCTGGCGGACCGGTACGCCGGACTGCGCCCTACGGCCCCGGCGGTACGCCGCCCCCGGGCGCCCCTGACCCGGGGCCCCGCCCGGGTCCCCCTGCGGGCGACCGCCGCCCCGGGCACGAGGAGGGCGGGCGCACGATGAGGGTCCTGTTCAGCTCCCTGGAAGGCAGCCACTTCCATCTGCTCGCCCCGCTGGCCTGGGCCCTGCGCACCGCCGGACACGAGGTCCGCGCCGCCTGCGTCCCCGGGGTGGTCGAGACCGTCACCCGGACCGGCATCACGGCCGTCCCCCTCGACAGCCCGCCCTGGTACGAGGGACTTGAGGAGTTCCACAAGGAGGCCATCGCCCACTTCGGCACGGCCGACCAGGACCGGGGCCGGGACGCCGACCTCGACGCGGAGGGTGGCTGGGCGGACCAGCTCGGCTACGAGAGCGTCATCGTGCCCGCCCTCAACTCCCGCCTCAACTCTGACCGGTTGATCGACGAACTGGTCGCCTTCGCCCGCCACTGGCAGCCGGACCTCGTCATCTGGGAGACGCTCTGCCTGGCCGGACCCGTCGCGGCGCTCACCGTCGGCGCGGCCCACGCCCGTCTGGTCTCCGGACCGGAGCTGGCCATGCAGCTCGGCACCCGGCGGGCCTTCCTGCGGCTCGCCGCCGAGCAGCCGCCCGAGCACCGCGAGGACCCCACCGCGGAATGGCTCGACCGCACCCTGGAACGGCTCGGCGCCGAGGCCCGCTTCGACGAGTCGATGCTCACCGGCCAGTGGACCGTCGACACCCGCCCGGCGAGCCTCCGCGAGGACCTGGGCCTGCCCGTCGTCCCCGCCCGCTACATCCCGTACAACGGCCGCTCGGCCGTGCCGAGTTGGCTCCGTGAGCCGCCGGCCCGGCCCCGGGTCTGTCTCACCCTCGGCGTCAGCATCGACAGCGGCTACGGCCTCTGGGACCTCGACACGGTCCTCGTCGGCATGCTGGACGCCCTCGCCGGACTGGACGTCGAGGTCGTCGCCGCCCTCTCCGCACCGCAGCGCGCCCACCTGCCGCCGCTCCCGGACACCGTACGGGTCGTGGACCACGTACCGCTGCACGACCTGCTCCCGACCTGCGCGGCCGTCGTCCACCACGGCGGCTACCAGACCAAGGCCACGGCGGAGTTCCACGGCGTCCCCCAGATCCTCCTCACCGGCTGGGAGTGGGTCACCGAGTCCATGGGCGCCGCCTACGAGAAGCAGGGCAACCTCCTGTCCCTGCCGCTGCGGGAGTTCACCCCCGACCGCTTCCGCGAGAAGGTCGCGGCGGTGCTCGGGGACCCGTCGTTCGCCGCGCACGCCCGGCGGCTGCGGCGCGAGACCGAGGAGATGCCGACGCCCAACGAGGCCGTCGCCGCCATCGAGCGGCTCACGGCCCGGCACCGGAAGGGACGGCGAGGAGCATGAGGCTCACGGAGATCCTGGCGGAGCTCGAACGGTACCTGGACGCCGACGCCCCCGAACTGAGCCTGCCCCCGGCGGCCTTCACCTCGCCCGAGCTGTGGCGGGCCGAACAGGAGCTGGTCCTCGGCCGCTCCTGGCTGCTCGCCGCCCACACCGACCAGCTCGCCGGTCCTGGCGCGGCCGTGACCGTCGCCCCCGGCGGCCGCCCCGTCACCGTGACCCGGGACCCGGACGGGGCGCTGCGCGCCCGGTCGGCCCTCGGCCCGCACCGGCCGGCGCCGGCCGTGGAGGAGTGGCGGGGCCTCGTCTTCGTCAACCCCGACGGGACCGCCGAGCCCCTCGCCCCGCACCTGCGGCGCACCGGAGCGGAACTCGCCGCGTACCGGCTGCCCGAGATGACGCAGGTCGCCGCCTGGACCGAGGAGTGGCGGTGCAACTGGAAGGTCGCGGTGCAGAACGCCCACGAGAACTACCACGCCATGGGGCTCCACCCCACCACGGTGGCCCTGATCACCCCGCCCGGCGGCGCCATGGAGGTACGCGCCGAGACCCGCTGGGTCACCAGGCTGCTCAGCCCGTTCCGCGAACCCCTGGCGAGCACGGCGCTGCCGCTCGACGCCGCCCAGCGGGCGACCATGTACAACTGCGCGGTCTTCCCCTGCGGCAGCCTCGCGGCCTTCGGCGACTCCGTCGTCTGGATCACGATGATCCCGCTGGCCGTCGACCGCGTCGAGGTACGCGGCGGGGTGCTCATGCACCCCGCCGCCCTGACGGGCCTGGACCGGGAAGCGCTCCGCGAGCAGTACGCCGAGATCGCGGCGGGCGCGGCGGTGGTCAACCGGGAGGACCGCGTCGGCATGGAGGCGGTCCAGCGGGTGGCCGGCTCCCGTTTCGCCGCACGCGGCCACCTCTCCCCGAAGGAACCGGGGGTGACCGCCTTCTACCGGGCCCTCGCCCGGTCCCTCACGGCCCCCTGACCCGTCGCTCAGCCGGCGCCCCGCTCGAACGCCGTCGGATCGAACCCGCCGACCTCCGCCAGCGGGGTCACCTCGAAGCGGAGATGCGGGCTGAGCGGGTTCCCGTACAGCAGCGTGTTCAGCTCCTCGTGCGAGGCGACCTCGTAGATCAGCAGGCCGCCCGAGGCGCCGACCCTGATCCAGTTGTGCCGGATGATCCCCTTGTCCACCAACCCCCGGACGTACGCGAACCCCTCGGGGAGCCGCCGCCTGAACGCGTCGGCGTCGATACCGGTGGGGGACTGGGTCGCCAGCACGGCGAACAGCGCCATCGTGCCTCCAAAGTCATGAGTCCGATGCCCGAGTGTCGGCCGCGCCGGTCACCGACGGCTCGACGCCCGCTCGAAGGGAGTTCCCGATGAGATGGCTGGTCACCGGAGCCGGGGGGCTCCTCGGGCACGAGGTGACGGCCGCCCTGGCCGCCGAGGGCGCCGGCGCGGTCGGCCTCGACCGGCGCGCCCTGGACATCACCGACCCCGCCGCCCTGGCCGAGGCCTTCGCCCGGCACCGCCCCGGCCTCGTCGTCAACTGCGCCGCCCATACGGGGGTGGAGGCGGCCGAGGAGGAAGAGGAGCGGGCCGTCCTCGTCAACGGGGACGGCCCCCGGCACCTGGCGGCCCTCTGCGCCCGGCACGGCACCCGGCTGCTGCACCTCTCCACCGACTACGTCTTCCCGGGCGACGCCGACACCCCGTACCCCGAGGACCATCCGACGCGCCCCCTCAACGCGTACGGGCGGAGCAAACGCGCAGGCGAACGGGCCGTCCTCGGACTGCTGCCCGACCGGGGCGCCGTGGTCCGCACGGCCTGGCTGTACGGGCGGCACGGGCCGGACTTCGTCCGCGCCATGAGCGGGCGGGCGCGAGGCGAAGGGCCCGTGGACGTGGTCGCCGACCAGTTCGGACAGCCGACCTGGGCCGCGGACGTGGCACGCCTCCTGCTCGCCCTCGGGCGCACGCCGGGCGCGCACGGCGTCTTCCACGCCACCAACGCGGGCCGGGCCAGCTGGTACGAGCTGGCCCGCGAGGTGTTCCGGCTCGTCGGCGCCGACCCGGACCGGGTGCGGCCCGTGTCCGGCGCGGCGTTCGGCGGACGCGTGCCCCGGCCCCGGTACACCGTGCTGGGCCACGCCCGCTGGCGGGAGGCCGGCATCCCGGCGCCCCGGCCGTGGCGGGAGGCGCTGGCGGAGGCGCTGCGCGCTTTTGAGGAGCCCTGAGGCCCGCCTGCGCGCCGCCTCAGCCGTCCCAGGCCCTGCGTCGGTGCCGGGCGGTCAACCCCTCAAGGACCGGGACCAGTTCGGCCGGGGACGGCATCGCGAGGGTCTCCTCCCTGAGCCGTGCCGCCGCGCGTGCGTACGAGGGGTCGTGCAGCACCCGGTGCACCAGCCCGCGCAGCCCCGCCGGGGTCAGCGGGCCCGGCCCCGTGGGGCGCAGGCCCGCGCCGGAGCGGACGACCAGGTCCGCCCTCGGGTGGAGGTCCCACAGCTCGTTGGGGACGACGATCTGCGGGACGCCGTGCACCAGCGCGTTCTGGGAGGTGCCGAACCCGCCCTGGTGCACGATCGCGGAGCAGGACGGCAGCAGCGCGTCGAGCGGGACGAAGTCCACCGCCCGCACGTTGTCGGGCAGCCGCCCGGCCGTCGCCAGCTGGCCCGCGTCGAGCGTCGCCACGACCTCGGCGTCGAGCTCGGCCAGCGCCTCCAGGAGGACCGGGACGGAGGTCCGCTCGCCGCCCATCACCTCGCGGAACGAGAGGCCGAGGGTCAGACAGACCCGGGGCCGGGAGGGCGGCTCGCGGAGCCACTCCGGCAGCACGGCCCGCCCGTTGTACGGGACGTGCCGCACGGGGACCCAGGGCAGGTCCGTGGGGGCGCGCAGCGGGGCGGGGGCGGGGTCGACGGTCCACTGACCGGTCACCAGGTCCTCGCTGAAGCCGCCGCCGTGGCGGGCCGCGGTCCACTCCAGCCACTCGGCGAGCGGGTCCTCGCGCAGCGCCGGGGGCCGGGCGGTGAGCGAGGCGAGGTGCCGCCGCCGCATCGTGCCGACGAGGTCGAGGCCGTACAGCAGGCGCGCGTGCGCCGCCCCGCAGGCCCGGGCGGCGATGGATCCGCCCATCATGAGGGTGTCCCAGACCACCAGGTCGGGGCGCCAGCGCCGGGTCAGGGCGACGAGGTCGTCGACGGTCTCGTCGGCCGAGAAGTTCTGGAAGATGGCCGAGGTCATGACGGTGAAGAGGCCGTCGAGGAAGTCGGGCGTCAGCCGCTCGGGCCGGTCCTCCGCCATCCGCATCAGTTCCTGGGCGTCGGGCGGGTCCGAGAGGCGCTCGGCGGCCTTCTCCTGCCGCCGCCGCAGCTCCTCCACGGACTCGTCCTGCGCCAGCCGGGGCCCCACCGGGACGGCGGGCAGCCCCGCCGCGGTGATGGCGTCCACGAGGTCCGGCTGGCTGGCGACGCGCACCTCGTGGCCGGCGGCGCGCAGGGCCCAGGCAAGCGGGACCTGGACGAAGAAGTGGGGTGTGGCGGCCAGGGTCACAAACAGCACTCGCATGGCGGCGAGGCTAGGAAGCGGCCCTCGATCCCGCCTCGACGAGCGCGCGAACGGTTCGGCGACCGGCCGCGAACGGGGCTTGTCGAGCCTCCACCGGCCGTCGAGCCGATCGCGAGGCGACGGCGAGGCTACGTTCAAGGCAGCGGCGTGGCGGCGTCAAGGCAGCGGCGAGGCTACGTCAAGGCGACGGCGGGGCGGCGTCAAGACGACGGCGGGGTGGCGGCAAGGCAGCGGCGTGGCGGCGTCAAGGCAGCGGCGAGCCGCCGTCAGCGGCCGGGCAGCCAGGCCTCGTCGTCGGTGGCATGGGCGAGGACGCGCTGGAGCAGCTCGCGCAGGGTCTCGACCTCGTCCGCGTCGAGATCGCCGAGCAGCTCGGTCTCCACCCGCTCCAGCGGACCGTCGATCCGGGTGAGCAGATAGCGCGCGGTGTCGGTGATCTCCAGCCGGCGGGAGCGGTCGTCGGCGCCCGGACGGCGGCGCACATGACCGGCCTCGGCGAGGTCGTTCACCAGCTGGTGCACGGACTGCCGGGCGACGCCGAGCTGCCGCGCCAGCTCCGCCATGGTCAGCTCCGGTTCGAGCGAGAGCTGCGTCAGCAGACCGTACTGACGCACCGTCAGATCGTAGTCCTGCAACCGCTCGTCCACCCGGCGCGTCGCCACCGTGCTCGCCACCGCCAGGAGATAGGGGATGTGTGTCCGCAAGGTTCACCTCGACCGGGAGACGCGTGATCTTCTCTCCTCCGACGGTATGTCATACCCCGCCGTTCCGCCGACCGGAGCGGTGCGCCGCCACCAGCCGCTCCAGGGTCGGCACGATCTCCGCGGGCGACGGCGTCCCCAGCAGCTCGGCGCGCACTGTGGCGGCGGCGCGCGCGAACGACCCGTCGTCCAGCACCCGCTCCACCATCGCCCGCAGCCGGGCGGCGGTCAGCTCCTCCGGCGGGCAGGTCAGGGCCACCCCGGCCGCCCGGGCCCGCTCCGCCCGCGGGGTGTTGCACCACATCCGGGCCGGGACCACGACCTGCGGCACCCCGTGGGCCAGCGCGGTCAGGAAGGTCCCCGCCCCGCCGTGGTGGATGATCGCCGCACAGCTCGGCAGCAGCTCGTCGAGCGGCACGAAGTCGACGGCGCGGACGTTCGGCGGCAGCGGACCGGCCTCCGCGAGCTGCGCGGAGTCGAGCGTGGCCACCACCTCCACGTCCAGATCGGCGACGGCCGCGAGGAGTTCGCCGACGGACGCCTGGTCCCGGCCCACCACCTCGCGGAAGGAGACGCCGAGGGTCAGACAGACCCGGCGCCGCGCGGGCGCCCCGTCCAGCCAACCGGGCACCACGGCCCGACCGTTGTACGGCACGTAGCGCACGGGCACCCGGGGCAGCGGGACCGGCAGCGCCAGGGACGTGGGGACGGGGTCGATGGTCCACTGGCCCGTCACCAGCTGCTCGTCGAAGCCCCGGCCGCCCGGCCCGGACAGGCCGTGCCGTTCGAGGACCTGCCCCAGCCACTCCTCCAGCGGATCGTCCCTCAGCTCCGGCGGCAGCCGGTCCAGGACACTCCGGTAGCGCTCGCGCAACAGCCCCACCAGGTCCAGGCCGAACATCAGCCGGGCGTGCGCGGCGCCCACGGCACGCGCGGCGACCGGCCCGGCGTACGTCATGGTGTCCCAGACCACCAGGTCCGGCCGCCAGTCACGGGCGAAGCCGACCAGGTCGTCGATCATCCGGTCCGGGACCGTGTTCCGGTGCACCAGGGGGGTCCACGCGGCGAAGATCCCGTGCAGGTGCTCGGGCGTGAGCCGCGCGGGGTCGATGTCGCCCGGGTCGAGGACGCGGAGCCAGGCGTCGTCGCGCAGTTCCGCCGGAAGTCCCGTGTCGTCGGGGTTCATCCGGGCCGCGACGTGCAGCGGGTCGCCGACCGGCACCGCCGTCAGACCGGCCCGGGTGATGTCCTCGGTCACGTCCGGCTGGGCCGCGACCCGCACCTCGTGCCCGGCCGCGCGCAGCGCCCACGCGAGCGGGACCTGGGCGGCCACGTGGGTGGCGGCGGCGAAGGGCTGGAACAGGACGCGCATCGGCGTTCCCCTCTCGGACGGTTCGGGTCGGGACGGGAGGAGCGGGCACGGGGGCTCCGCTCCGCCCCGGTCGGGCGGGGTCAGGTCAGGGAGAGGCCGCCGTCGACCGGCACCACCAGGCCGTTGGCGTACGCGGCCTCCGGCCGGGCGAGCTGGACGGCCCACCAGGCGATCTCCTCGGGGCGGGCGACCCGGCCGCTCGGAGTCCGGGCGGCGATCTGCTCCAGGAAGGCCGCGTGCCCGGGGTCGGCGCCGCCGGAGTCCGGAGCGGCCCGGGTGTCGGTCACCCCGGGAGCGATCCCCACGACCCGGACGCCGTGCGGGGCCAGCTCCACGGCCCAGGTCCGGGTGAGGAAGTCGAGACCGGCCTTGGCGGCCCCGTACAGGCCGTTGTCCGGCCAGGACCGCAGGCCGAGCGCGCCGGCGGAGCCGATGTTGACCACCGTGCCGGACCGCTCCGCCAGGTGCGGCAGCGCGGCCCGGGTGAGCAGGACGGGGGCCAGGAGGTTGGTGTGGAGCTGCCGTTCGGCCTCGGCGCGGTCCAGCGCGGCGAGCGGGCGGTATCCCATCGCGGCCGCGTTGTTCACCAGGACGTCGAGCCCGCCGAGGGTGCGCACGGCGGCGTCGGCGATCCGGTCCGGGGCGTCCGGCCCGGTCACGTCGGCGACCAGGACCCGGATGCCCGGGTGGCCCTCGGCGGTCCCGGCGAGCGTGGCCTCGGTGCGGCCGACGACGAGCACCCGGTCGCCGTGCTCGGCGAAGGCGCGGGCGGTGGCCCGGCCGATGCCGGTGCCGCCGCCGGTGACGACGATCCCGCGCGGGGCGCGGTCCGTGGGCCGGCGGCCCGGCTCTTCGGTCGACTCGGTTCGTGTGGTCATGCCGGGCAGGATCCGGAGGCGGCCTCGCAAGCACCTCGACGCTCGCGCACCGGGCCCGGCCGCGGAAGGGGAGCCGGACCCGTCCCCTCAGCCACCGCTCGCCAGCGCCTCCAGTTCGGCGGCGAGCGCGGCGGGGCTCGGCGCTTCGGCGATCTCCGCGCGGAGCCGGGCCGCCGCGTCCCGGTGGGCCGCGTCCTCGATCAGGCGCTCGACACCGGCCCGGATCGTCTCCTCGTCGGCGAGGTGCCCGGGCACGTGCAGCGCGGCGCCGCTGCCGGCCAGCCGCTCGCCGACGATCTGCTGCTCGGCGGCGAAGGTCGCGACGAACTGCGGCACCCCCGCCCACAGAGCCGTCAGGGCGCTGCCACTGCCCCCGTGGTGCAGCACCGCCGAACAGCCCGGCAGCAGCGCGGCCAGCGGCAGGTGCTCGACGACCCGGACCGCGTCGGGCACCGCGCCGAGCGCGGCGACGTCCCGGGCCGTGGCGGTGAGCACCACCTCGCAGTCGAGACCTTCCAGGGCGGCGACGATCCGTGGCAGGAGGAACGAGTCGGGCCCGCACAGCGTGGACAGGGCGGTGGACCAGCTCACGCAGACCCGGGTCCGCTCCGGTGGCCGCGCGGTCCAGGCCGGGGCGGCCCCGGAGCCGTTGTACGGGACGTAGCGGACGGGCAGTCGCTCGGCCAGGACCGGGACCTTCAGCGACGGCGGGCTGGGGTCGACGACCCGCTCGATCATCCCCAGGTCGAACGCCCCCAGGCCGTACCGGGGGAAGGAGCCGCTCAGGTCGGTGGGCACGATCCGCATGTGGTCGGGGTCGTGCGGACTCGCCGGGCCCCACAGGCACAGCGCCGACGGGACGCCGGACAGCCTGGCGACGAGCAGGCCCTCCAGGCTCCCCGGATCGTGCAGGACCAGCCGCGGCCGCCAGTCCCGGGCGTAGGCCACGGCCGCGTCGAAGCCGCGCGCTGTGGACTCCGCCAGGGCCGGCGCGTAATCCGCCGCGAACCGCTCGGCGTCGAACGCGTCGAGCCGGTCCATCCGTTCGCCCGTGAGCGGATGCGGCGGGAGCCAGGGGTACGGCCAGATCCCGTGGACCGCCTCGGCGTGGTACTGGAGCCGCAGCCGCAGCACCTCGTCCATCCCCGACAGGACCGGCACCGGCACCAGGCCGGACCGCCCGACCGCGTCCGCCTGGGACGCGGCGCACACCACCCGGACCTCGTGACCGGCCGCCTGGAGCGCCCAGCCCAGCGGCACCATGGCCGCGTACTGGGTGGGCCACGACGACACGGTGAACAGGACGCGCACGGTGGATCTCCTCCGTCTCGATGCTCCCCACGGACCCCCCGAGGGGGGCTGGTCTCACTTGGCGCCGAGCGCGGTCCAGACGTCGGCGTCCATCCAACTCGGCAGCGTGTCCTCCCCGTTGGTGCCCTTCTCCACGAAGACGAGGTTGTGATAGGCGTGCACCCCGGTGACGGTGCTCTGCGTCACGGTGGGACGGCCGACGGACGGCTCCCGGTGCTCCCGGTGGTGCAGGTCGTCGATCAGCTCCTTGACGAGACCGAGCGAGGTGTCGGGCCCGGCGACACCGCCGGAGCTGCCGCCGAAGTCGCCGAAGTAGGCGGTCTGGAGGTCCTCGATCACATACAGACCGCCGGGCCGCACCAGGGGGAACAGGGTGCGGAACGAGGTGCGCACATGCTCGTTGACGTGGCTGCCGTCGTCGATGACGAGGTCGAAGGGCCCGTGCTCGCGTGCCAGCGCGGTGAGATACGCCGGATCGTTCTGGTCGCCGACCAGCGCCGTGATCCGGGGCTCGGTCAGCGCCGTCTTGTCGTACAGGTCGAGACCGAAGATCTCGCCCCGGGGGAAGAAGCGCTTCCACATCTTGAGCGAGCCGCCGCCCAGGTCGTCCTCGAAACCGCCGATCCCGATCTCCAGAACCCGCACCGGACGGTCGCGGTAGCGGGCGAAGTGCCGCTCGTAGTGCGCCGTGTACCAGTGGAAACTGGCCCACTTGTCGGAGCCGTACCGGATGGACAGCTCGCCCAGATCCGGGCAGCGCCCGGTGCAGCCGGCCATGAGGGTGGCGGTCGCCTGGGCCGCCGCGCGCAGCACCGTGTTCATCTCGGCGAGGAGCTCACGCAGCTGCCCGGGATCCTCCGGCGTCGGCATGAAGGAGTTGGTGAAGTCCCCGGTACGGGGGGAGTCCGTCGGCCCGAAGAGCCGACGGACCAGTCCCGTGGCGGTGAAGGTCAGCCGGGAACGCACCCGGGCGGTGTCGTCGGCGACCACCCGGACCGGCTCGTCGCGCACCATGCGCAGGGTCGCCGTGTGCCGCTCACCGCCGTGGGTCAGGTCGAGCGCCACGTCGACGGGGGTGGTGTTGGCCGGTTCGGGGCAGCGGAACAGCACCTCCTCGACGAGGACGCGCGCCACGGCGGCGAGACCGGCGTCCTTCAGCAGGGCGTCGATCTCGTCGTCCGTGCCGGCTCCGGCTCGGATCAGGCGTCGGATCAGGGCGTTCTCTGCGGCGTCCACCATGTCGGCGTCCCATCGGTCCACGGGTCCAGGAAGAGAGAGGTCCCGCACACGGTCGACGGCGGGCCTTGAGCCCCGCTCGACCGACACTGAACCCGCCCCCTGGAGACCGCCGCCGCACCCTCCCCGGTCCGTGCCCGCGCCGCCCTCAGAAGTCCGCGCGGTGGTCGGCCACCCACTCCGCGAAGGTCCGGGCCGGCCGCCCCGTGATGTGCTCGGCGGTCGGGCCCACCGGCACGTCCACCGGGTCCTGGAGGAGCCAGTCCACCGCCTCCGCCGGCATCCCCTGGCCCAGCCACAGCGCGCGGGCCCCGTCCACCGTCAGCTCCTCGAAGCGCAGATCGCGGCCGAGCACCCGGCTCAGGGTGCGCACCTGCTCGTGCTTGGCCAGGGACTCCGGACCGGCGAAGGAGTACGCCCGCCCGGCGTGCCCGTCCTGGAGCAGCGCCGCGAGCGCCACGTCGGCGATGTCCGCCTCGTGCACCGGGGCGCTGCGGGCCGCGCCGAAGGGGGCGCGGACCAGGTTCTCGGCCCGGATCGTCGGGGCCCACCAGGTCAGCAGGTTGGCCATGAACTCGCCCGGCCTGACATGCGTCCATTCCAGGCCGGAGGCCTCCACCGCACGCTCCACCGCGGTGTGGTGGTCGCCGCTGTAGTCCCCGTCCGCGTACTCGGCCGACACCGACGAGAGCACGACGATCCGCCGCACCCCGGCCTTCGCGGCCCGTGCCGTGAACTCCTCGGCGGTGCCGGGCAGCGGGAAGAGATAGGCCCGGTCGGTCCCGGCGAGCGCCGCGTCCAGGCTCGACGGATCGGCGAGGTCGCCGCTTACCACCTCCACCCCCTCGGGCAGCGCGGCCCGCTCGGGCGCCCGGGTCAGCGCCCGCACCTCCTCGCCCGCCTCCAGCAGCCCCTTCACCACGTGCCGGCCCACATTCCCCGTGGCACCCGTCACCAGAACGGTCATGTCGTCGTCTCCTTCATATGCGTACGCCGTGTGCGTACGTCGTGTGCGTGTCGTGCTGCGGTCTGTTCTGTTCCTGCCGTGCTCCAGCGCCCGTCGAGCACGGGGTGCCACGCTCCGGCGGCGTGCGGACCTCTCCGTACGCGCACTCCACGACACGATCCGGGAGGGACCATGACCGGCGCGGAAGGACGCGTGGCCGTCGTCACCGGGGGGACCAGTGGGATCGGCCTCGCCGTGGCCCGAGCACTGGGCCGGGAAGGGCTGCGGATCTTCCTCTGCGCCCGCGACGCCGACGCGGTCGCCGAGACCGTCAAACTCCTGCGGGAGGAGGGGGTGGACGCCGACGGGCAGAGCTGCGACGTGCGCTCCACGGAGCGGGTGGACGCCTTCGTGCGCGCCGCCGTCGCACGCTTCGGCCCGATCGACATCCTCGTCAACAACGCGGGGCGCAACGGCGGCGGCCCCACCGCCGAGCTGACGGACGAGCTCTGGCTCGACGTCCTCGACACCAATCTCACCAGCGTGTTCCGGGTGACCAGGGCCGCCCTGACCACCGGCGGCATGCTGGAGCGCGGGCGCGGACGCATCGTCAACATCGCCTCCACCGGGGGCAAGCAGGGCGTCGTGCTCGGCGCCCCGTACTCCGCCTCCAAACACGGCGTCGTCGGCTTCACCAAGGCGCTGGGCCTCGAACTGGCCAGGACCGGCATCACCGTCAACGCGGTCTGCCCCGGATACGTCGAGACCCCGATGGCCGAACGGGTGCGCGCGGGGTACGCGGCGGTGTGGGACACCACCCCCGAGGCGGTGCTCGAACGCTTCGAGGCGAAGATCCCGCTGGGCCGCTACAGCACCCCCGAGGAGGTGGCGGGACTGGTCGGCTATCTGGTCACCGACACGGCCGCGGCCATCACCGCCCAGGCCCTCAACGTCTGCGGCGGCCTGGGCAATTACTGACCCGCCGGAATCTCCGGCCGGTCCCCCCGCGCCCGCCGCCCCGCCCCCGGTCACGCCGGCCCGTCCGCCGCGCCGACGTCCGGGTCCGGGTCGGCGGGCGTCCCCTTGAGCGCGTGGAAGCCGGGGGTGCCCGCGACCAGCAGCGTGCCGTCCCACAGCAGCCCCGCCGCCTCCCCGCGCGGCACGCGGGAGAGGACCGGGCCGAAGAACGCCACCGCGGGCCGCTCCGGCTCCGCCGGGTCCGACACGGCGACCACCGGGGTGCCGGCGCGCGGGCCGAGCAGCCCCGTCGCGTCGGCGTGCGAGGCGCGCAGCCTGGTGTCGTACGCGGTGGTCGCGCCGGCCGCCGCGAGGCCGGGCGGCAGCCCGGCGGCGGCCAGGGCCACCGCCGGGTCGTCGATCCAGCGCTTGGCGCGGTCGGCCCACAGAGCCTCGTGGAAGCGGACCAGGGCCCCCTGCCCGTGCTCGTGCAGCACGGCCGTGGCGATCCGCGCGGGCACCAGGAGGTAGCCCTCGGGGTCCCCCTCCGGATCGTCGTCGCGCCCCTCGTTGAGGAAGGTCAGGCTCATCAGGTGCCAGCGCAGGTCCAGCGGGCGCACCCGGGCCGCCTCCCGCAGCCAGCGGGAGGTCAGCAGGGTGTAGGGACAGGAGGGGTCGAACCAGACGTCCACGGTACGGGCGTTCACCGGTCCTCCTTCGGATCGTGGGGCGGGCGGCGTACGGGCGTGCTCACACCGAGGCGTTGCGCATGCCGCGGATGCCCGCCCACACGCCCAGGACCGCGATGGCGGCCGCGGCGGCCACCCCGTACAGGACGCCGGTCTCGGTGAACCGGCCGTCGAAGAGGGCGCGTTCGGCCTCGACCACGTACGTCACGGGGTTGATCCGGCTCAGCACGTACAGCCAGCCCGGCGCCGAGGCCTGGGTGATGGGCAGCAGGACCCCGGAGAGCAGCAGCAGCGGGAAGAAGATCACCTGCTGCACGCCGTAGAACAGGGTCTGCTGCTTGCGGGAGTGGAGCGCCAGGGTGAAGGAGAGGGCGCCGATCCCGATGCCGAAGACGCTCAGCAGGGCGAGCCCCGCCAGGGCGCCGGGCACATGGAGGCGGAAGTCGGTCGGGAGCAGCAGGGCGAGGATGAGCAGGGCCTGCGTGAGCAGGACCACGACCTCCTTCAGGGCCCGGCCGACGAGCATGGCGGCACGGTTGAGCGGGGTGACGAGCATCCGCTCGAAGGCGCCCGAGGACATCTCGTTGAGCAGCGAGGCGCCGGCCCCGGCGGTGGCGGACAGGCCGAGCAGGACGAGCATGCCGGGCACGAACCACTGCCAGGGGGAGCCCGTTCCGGTCCCGCCGCCCGTGCCCATGTTCGGGAGGAGCGGTGCGAAGAGCCCGAGGAACAGGAAGGGCAGCATCATGGTGAAGAGGAGGCCGGCGGGCTGACGCAGTTCGGGCCACATTTCGCGGGCGAACGCGGTGCGGGTGTCGTTGATCACCTTCATGGTCAGGCTCCGTGGTCCGCGGTGGCGGCGTCGTCGGTGGCGGAACCGGCGCTCTCCCGGAGGGTGCGGCCGGTCAGGGTCAGGAAGACGTCGTCGAGGGTGGGGCGGGCCAGCCGGGCGCTGCGTACCCGTAACCCGGCCGCGTCCAGGCGGCGCAGCAGCACCGGCAGCCGGACGTCGCCGTCGGAGGCGCGCACCCGCACCTCCGTGTCCTCGACGGTCACGTCCCGCACACCGGGCAGGGCACGGGCGAGTTCGGCGGCCCGCCCCGCGTCGGCGGCGTCGGCGGTCCCCACGGTGACGAGGTCGCCGGCCAGGTCGGCCTTGAGGTTCTCGGGGGAGTCGTCGGCGATCACCCGGCCGTGGTCGACGACCAGCACCCGGCGGGCCCAGAGGTCGGCCTCCTCCAGATAGTGGGTGGTGAAGACCACGGTGGTGCCGAGCTCCTTGTGCAGCCGCAGCACGTGCTCCCAGATGTTGGCGCGGCTGTGCGGGTCGAGACCGGTGGTGGGCTCGTCGAGGAAGAGCAGCTCCGGCTCGTGGACCAGGGCCATGGCGATGTCCAGGCGGCGCCGCTGGCCGCCGGAGAGGGTGCCCACCGTCCGGGCGGCCAGGCCCTCCAGCTCCAGGGCGGCCAGCAGGCGTTCGGCGCGGGCGCGGGACTCCGCCTTGCCGAGTCCGTACGCGCGGCCCTGGGTGACGAGCTCGTCGGTGACGCGGAAGGTGGTGCCGGCGCTGTTGCCCTGCCCCAGGTAGCCGATGCGGCGGCGCACCCCGGCGGGGTCGGTCACGACGTCGTGCCCGGCGACGGTCGCGGTGCCGGAGGTCGGAGGGAGCAGGGTGGTGAGCATCCGCAGACTGGTGGTCTTCCCGGCGCCGTTCGGGCCGAGGAAGGCGACCACGGATCCCGCGTCGATGTCGAGATCGAGGCCGCGCACGGCTTCGACGGTCTCTCCCTTGGCGCGGAAACTGCGGGCGAGTCCGCGTGTGTGGATCATGGGTTCTCCCGGACGGGGGTGGTGGAGGGGCGAGCCTGGGAGGGCACGGTGGTCATGGCTCCGCGAGGGCCGGAGGTCCGGCCCCGGACAGGCCGAGGGGAAGTCAGATGCTCTGGGCTCTTGACTTCTGAGAGCTTAGAAGCGTCAATAACGTCACTGTCAGCCTTGCTGACAGTCCCGGCCCGTCCCTCGAACCGGCCTTCGACACCCCTCCCGCGCGACCACGCCCGCGCCTCTCCCACGCGTCCAGCACCCCTCCAGCGGTACGCCAGCGGCGCCGCCCAGGCTGGCCGCCGACAGGCGAGGCGGCCGTCGGGCCGCCCGGGAAGGGCGGTGCATCCCTTGGTACGACTCACCCGCAGACGGCTCATGGAACTCTCGGCGGCCTCCGGGGGCGCCGCGCTGCTCGGCGGCACGGCCGAGGCCGCCCCGCGCCCGGCGGGCGGTCCGCCGCCCCTGGGCCCGGTGACGATCGGTCCGGACGACCCCCGCTACACCGAGCTCACCACCCGCGGACACAACGGCCGCTTCACGGGGACCCCGGACGTGGTGCACCTCGTCGGCTCCGCCGAGCAGGTCGTCCAGGCCGTGGACCAGGCCGCCCGGGACCGCAGGCGGATCGCCGTCCGCAGCGGCGGCCACTGCTTCGAGGGCTTCGTCGACGACCCCGCCGTACGGGTCCTCATCGACGTCTCCGAGATGACGGGCGTCGCGTACGACCCGGAGCGCGAGCTCTTCGCCGTCGAGTCCGGCGCCACGCTCGGACGGGTCTACCGGACGCTCTACCTGGGCTGGGGCGTGACCCTCCCCGGCGGCGGCTGCCCCACCGTCGGGGTCGGCGGCCATGTCGCGGGCGGCGGGTACGGGGCGCTCTCCCGCAGGTACGGGCTTGTCGTCGACCACCTGTACGGCGTCGAGGTCGTCGTCGTGGACAGGTCGGGCCGGGCCCGGCTCGTCGAGGCCACCCGCGACTCGACCGGCGCCGAGCGCGAGCTGTGGTGGGCGCACACCGGAGGCGGCGGAGGCACCTTCGGCGTCGTCACCCGCTACCTCTTCCGCTCACCGGGCGCGACCGGCGCCCCCGGCGCCCTGCTGCCCGGGCCGCCCGCCGCCGTGCGGTCGGTCTCCCTCGGCTGGCAGTGGCAGGACCTGGACCGGGAGGCGTTCGTCAGGCTGCTGCGCGCGCACGGCGACTGGCACCAGCGGCACGCGGGGCTCGACTCGCCGTACGCGGAGCTGTCCAGCGGACTCACCCTCGGCCACCGGGCGAGCGGGCGGATCACCGTGGACGCTGCCCTCGACGCCTCCCGGCCCCGCGCGGCACAGCTCCTCGACGCCTTCGTCGCCGAACTGACCGGCGCCGTCCGAGCCCCGTACACGGCCACCGGCGCCACCACACCCTGGCTGAAGTCGGTGCTCGGCGGCGTCCAATGGCCCGGCGGGGCCCGCTTCAAGTCCAAGTCGACGCTGCTGCGCACCCCCTGGACGGACCGGCAGGCCGGCGTCCTGCACGCGCATCTCAACCGGGGCGGCGAGGAGTTCGCCACCGCCGGCGTCTACCTCACCTTCCTCGGCGGACGCATCAACACCGTCCGCCCGGACGCCACCGCCATGCCCCACCGCGACTGCCTCTTCAGCGTGGTCCACGAGGCCCTCTGGGGCGAGGAGCGGCAGACCGAAGGCCAACTGGCCTGGGTCCGCGGCCTCTACCGGGACCTGCACGCCGACACCGGCGGAGTGCCCGTGCCCGGCGACGCCAACGGCGGCGCGTACCTCAACTACCCGGACACCGACCTCGCCGACCCGGACTGGAACACCTCGGGCGTGCCCTGGAGCACGCTCTACCACCGGGGCAACCACCGGCGGCTGCAACGCGCCAAGCAACGCTGGGACCCGCTCGACCTGTTCCACCACGCCCTGTCCGTCCGCCCGCCCGAGCCGTTCTCCAGCCGCCGTCCAGAGCGGGGACCGACGCTGGGGCCCCACTGACCCGCAGTGGAGCCGGACGGAGGACCATGGCACATCCCGTGACCCACCACACCGAACACGCGATCACGGTGGCCGCCGGGGCGCGGCGCGTCTTCGGCCTGATCGTCGACATCGGCCGCTGGCCGGAGACCTTCCCGCCCACCGTCCACGCCGAACACGTCGAACGCGGCGAGACGGAGGAGCGCATCCGGATCTGGGCCACCGCCAACGGCGAGGTCAAGACCTGGACCTCGCACCGCCTGCTCGACCGCGAAGGACTCGGCGTCCGCTTCCGCCAGGAGGTCTCCCAGCCGCCGGTGGCCGCCATGGGCGGCGAGTGGATCGTCGAGCCGCTCTCCGCCACCGAGAGCCGGGTGCGGCTGCTGCACGACTTCCGCGCCGTCGACGACGACCCGGAGAAGACGGCGTGGATCCGGCGCGCGATCGACCACAACAGCGCCGCCGAACTGGCCGCGCTGCGCACCGCCGCCGAACAGGCCGAGACCCGCGCCGAGCTCGTCCTGACCTTCGCGGACACCGTGGAGTTCACCGGTGACGTCAAGGCGGCCTACGCCTTCGTGGACGAGGCCGGCCGCTGGCCCGAGCGGCTGCCCCACGTGGCCCGCGCCGCCCTGTCCGAGGAGACGCCCGGCGTCCAGACCCTGGAGATGGAGACCCGTACCGCGGACGGCTCCTCGCACACCACGCGCTCCGTACGGATCTGCTTCCCGCACGAGAGGATCGTCTACAAACAGCTCGTCACCCCCGCCCTGATGACGGCCCACACCGGGGCGTGGCTGTTCCGGGAGCACGGCGAGGGCGAGGAACCGGGCGGCAGCGTCACCTCCGTGCACACCGTGGTCCTCAACGAGGAGGCTGTCACGGAGGTCCTGGGACCGGACGCCACCGTCGCCGACGCCCGCGCGTTCGTACGCGGCGCCCTGAGCCGCAACAGCACCGTCACCATGGAACACGCGGTCGCCCACGCCCGGAGGGACGGGGACTGACGGACGTACGAAGAGGGGGGAGGACCGGTGAAGCCGTCCGCCCCCCCCCTCGAACGTCCCACAAGCCT
>NZ_JBEOUE010000035.1:0-66247 GCF_040303965.1 Streptomyces sp. NPDC094032
CCGGTACTTCGGCAGGTCGCCTTCGAGCAGTCGGGTGGTGGTGAGGCGGCCCGCGCCCTCGAAGCCGATGAGGCCCTCGCCCTTGCCGGAGCCGGCGAGCACCGCACCGGCGGCGGCGAGGTCGACGGCCCCGCCCCCCGTGTAGACCTCGGCGACGGGCCCGGACGCGACCCGGGTGGACAGGACGACGAGCACCCCCTGGGAGACGGCCTCACGGACCGCCTCGGCCATCTCGGGCGTGGCGTTGCCGGCCCCCGTCCCGACGAGGACGACCCCGCGGGCCCCGGCGCCGACGGCCGCGTTCAGGAACAGCGGATCGGCGTCGGAGTGGTGCATGACGATGTCGACCCGAGGCACGCCCCGCTCGACGTCGGGCATGGGCAGCGGCGCCGGCCGGACCGGCTCACGCTCGATGTCGACCTGCCCGAACCCGAGCCGTCCCACCCGCTCGCCCGACGGATCGGCGAAGGGATCGGAGGCGAGCGTCTTGGTCTTGACGGTCCCTCGGGCGGCGTGCACCAGCCCGTCGAAGACGACCAGCACACCCAGACCACGCACGGTGGCGGCGACCTGAAGCGCGTCGTACAGATTCCCGGGCCCGTCCCCGTCCCCCGTACCGAAGGGCCGCTGGGCCCCGGTGAAGACGACGGGCCGGGGATCGGAGTGATGCAGGTCCAGGAAGAAGGCCGACTCCTCAAGGGTGTCGGTCCCGTGGGTGACGACGACACCGTCGACACCGGGATCGGCAAGGGTCTCGTGAACGGCCCGCAGCAGCCCGAGCTGCCGCTCGGTCGTCATCCGGGAGCTGTTGACGTTGAAGAGATCGAGAACTTCGACCTCCACCGCGTCGGGCACGGCCGCGGTGGCCACGACGTCGTCACCGGAGGCGTCGGCGGCGTAGCCGCTGCCCGTCCAGCGGCTCGCGATGGTGCCACCGGTGCTGATCACCACGATGCGTCGCGGCCTGGCGTCGCGCGTCCACTTCATGCCCTTACGCCCCTTTCCTCAAAAAATCCCCCGCAAGGATAGGCCAAACAACACGCAAGACGATTGCGATTTCTCCCTGGAATCATGAACTCCGTGGCGAATAATTGCGCCATGGACAGAATCGATCTCCAGATCTTGCGTGAACTCCAGCAGGATGGCCGCCTGAGCAACCAGGAGCTGGCCCAGCGCATCGGCCTCAGCCCCTCCCCCTGCATGCGCCGGGTCCGCCAGCTGGAACAGGACGGCGTGATCCAGGGCTACCGGGCGATCATCGACCCGGCGGCCGTCGGCCGCGGCTTCGAGGTCCTCGTCTCGGTCGAGGTGAGGCGCGACCGGGAGACGGTCGAGGCCTTCGAGGAGGCCCTCCAGGACATCCCCGACGTCATCGAGGCCTACCGCCTCTTCGGCAGCCCCGGCTGCCTGCTGCGGATCGCGGTCGCGGACCTCGCCGCGTACGAGCGCCTCTGGATCGAACGGCTGACGACCCTGGCGGGGGTCACCGAGGTCAACTCCCAGATCATCATGAAACGGGTCAAGGAGCCCCGAGGCCTCCCGGTCGAGCGCTGAAACCGTTCGACTTCGACGCGGACGGCGCCGGGCCGCACCCCAGGCCCGCACCGGTGGCCACCCACCCGTAACCGCGATGTCACTCCGGCTTGCGAGGCTCCCCGCGTCCGGAAGAGTTGTCTGTACAACATGGAGCCGCGCTCATGCCCACCCTCGCGTCCGCACCGCCGTTCTGGCTGCGCGACAACTGCCCCTGCACCGACTGCCGGGACCCGCGCAACGGCCAGAAGCTGTTCCAGATCACCGACCTGCCCGCCGGGCTCACGGCGGCCACCGTCCGCGAGGCCCGTACGGCGGACGGATCGCCCGCGCGGGAGGTCGTCTGGGCCCCCGACGGCCACCGCTCCGTCTACCCCGAGGCCTGGCTCGACGCCCACCTCCCGGGCGACCGCACCGCCCCCGGCGACGGCCGTACCGAGGACGACAAGGAGCTGTGGGACGCGGCGGGGCTCGCGGGACGGTTCCCCGAGGCGGACTGGTCCGCGTACACCACGGATCCCGCCGTCACCGCCGCCGCGCTGGAGAACGTGATGCGCTTCGGCTTCGTCCTGCTGCGCGGCGTTCCCGCCCGCGACCGCCAGGTCCTCGACGTCGCGCGGACCTTCGGGTTCGTCCGCGAGACGAACTACGGTGAGCTGTTCGAGGTGCGCGTCGAGGCCGACCCCAACAACCTGGCCTTCACCGGCGCCCGCATCACCCCGCACACGGACAACCCCTATCGCGACCCGGTCCCGACCCTCCAGCTGCTGCACTGCCTGGCCAACGCGGCCCGGGGAGGCGACTCCGGGCTCGTCGACGGGTTCCACGCCGCCGCGCTGCTGCGGGCGGAGGACCCGGAGGCGTACGAGGTCCTCACCCGGGTACCGGTTCCGTTCGCGTTCGCCGACGCCCACACCTCGCTGGTCGCCCACCGGCCGCTCATCGGCACCGATCCGGGCGGCCGGATCCGGGAGATCCGCTTCAACAACCGCTCCATCGGCACCCTGCGCCGGCCCGCCGAGGAGCTCGACGCGTTCTACGCCGCGTACCGCGCCTTCGGCGAGCTGCTGCTGCGCGGCGAGCTCCAGGTGGAGTTCCGGCTCGCTCCCGGCGACTGCCTGATCTTCGACAACACCAGGCTGCTGCACGCCCGTACGGCCTTCGCCGAATCGGGCGACCGCCACCTCCAGGGCGCCTACGCCGACATCGACGGACTCGCGTCCACCCTCGCCGTGCTCCGCGGGAAGGAAGCCACCGCATGACCAGCGCCACGCACCCCGTCGAGACCCTGGCCCGGCTGTTCGAGGGCGAGGGCAGTGCCGAGTATCTCGGGGAGGCCGTCACGCAGGCCCAGCACATGCTCCAGGCCGGCGCCCTCGCCCAGGCGGCGGGCGCCCCGCCGCACCTCGTGGCGGCGGCGCTGCTGCACGACGTGGGCCACTTCCACGGCGCGGTCACCGGCCGCGACCTGATGGAGAACGGGACCGACAACCGGCACAGCCACACCGGGGCCGACTGGCTCGGCCAGTGGTTCGGACCCGAGGTGACCGAGCCCGTGCGGCTGCACGTCGCGGCGAAGCGCTACCTCTGCGCCGTCGAACCCGGCTACTTCGACCTGCTCTCCGAGGCCTCGGTCCACACCCTCCGCGTCCAGGGCGGCCCCATGACCGAGGAGCAGGCGCGCGCCTTCGAGGCCCACCCGGGCGCGCGGGACGCCGTCGCCGTACGCCGCTGGGACGAGCGGGCGAAGGACCCGGAGCTGCCGACGCCGGACTTCTCCCACTTCCGCCCGCTGCTGGAAGGACTGCTGCGCGCCGAAGGGGTGCCGACGCGCTGAGCCGCCGGGCGCCGGTGCGGCGGCTCAGCGGCTGAGCCGCCGCCCCAGCGCCGAGGTCGCCGTCGAGCTCCGCACGGTGAACGCGACCGTCCCCGGCAGGTAGCGGTCCTGGGACCACTCGACCGGCGATCCCGCCGGATCGGTCGAGAGCCGCCGCTCCCGCAGCAGCGCCTCACCGACCTCGCAGCCGAGGAGCTCGGCGTCGTGCTCGTCCGCCCTGGCGAGGTCGATGGTGTGCTGGGCGTCGGCGAAGAGCACCCCGTGGAGCTCCAGTTGCTCGGAGTGCGAGATCGTGTCCAGCGGCGTCCCGGCGACCAGCTCACCGATCCGCTCCGGGTACGAGGTCCGCTCCACCATCACCGGTGCTCCGGAGAGCGTCCGCAGCCGCAGCACCCGGTAGACGAACGCGCCGGGCTCCAGCCGGAGGCGCTCCGTCTCCTCCTCGTCCGCCGCCGCCCGGTCCAGCGCGACCACCCGGCCGCCCGGCTCCTCCCCCAGGGACCGCGCCCAGCGGGTGAAGCTCCGCAACTCGCCGAAGCCGTGCAGGCGGGGAGCGCCCAGCACCACGCGCCGGGTACCACGCCGGGAGGTGACAAGCCCGTCGGCCCGCAGCGAGCCGAGCGCCTGACGCACCGTACCCCTGGACACCCCGTAGCGGCGCCCGAGTTCGTCCTCCGTGGGCAGCTTCGCCCCGGAGCCGTACTCCCCCGCCGCGATGGCGGCACGCAGATCCGCGGCGACCTTCAGATACAGGGCTGTCCTCGGACGTGGCTCACTCACCCGCCCACCTTGTCATGCTTCGCCGGGCAGTTCGACCCCGCTCTGGTGGGCGACGAGTTCACGGTCCTGACGGACTCTCCCGTTGGCGCAGGCGACGGTCAGCTCACGCGTGCCCGCGGCGGGCCCTGATGGGTCGCCACCCCCGCGGTGTCCGAGAACCAGTGGTTGCCGCCGCCGAGCACCCACACGGACACGTTGTTCACGCCGAGGCCGCGGACCAGCGCCAACTTGCTGTCCAGGGCCTGCTGGTCGACGTAGTCGTAGAAGGTGTCGCCGACGCGCCAGCGGATCTCGCCGGACTCGGGGTCGCGCCGGGACTCGATCACCTTCGGGTCGGTGGAGAAGCCGGGCGCCTTGCGCATATCGGCGTAGGTGAGGTTGCCGACGATGTTCTGGCACCGCCCGGTGGCGGTGTACGCCTCCGAGGGGAGGCCCGCGACGAAGCGGTGGCGCTGGTCCTGCGGGATCTCGGCGAGGGCGCCCTCGATCAGGTCGGTGGCCCACTGGTAAGGCGCGAACGCGATGCAGGTGTCCCCGACCGGCGACTGGTACTGCAGGTCGTAGGCCATCATGACCACTTCGTCGGCCCCGGCGGCGAGCACGTCGCCGTAGTGGAACGCGGTGTCGATGTCCGGCGGGCCCTCGACCTGGAGGCGGAGACCCTTCGCGTGCAGGCCGGCGGCGAGCTCGCGGACGAACGTCATGAAGTTGGCGTGGTCGGTCGCCGACCAGTCCCAGTAGTTCTCGAAGTCGACGTCGACGCCGGTGAATCCGATGTTCTTGGCGAAGGTCGACAGGGTGTCGACGGCGGCTGCCCGCTTGGTCCTGCTGGAGGTGAGCCTGCGCTCGCTGGCCAGGTCGGCGAGGGAGACGGTCACGTACTGCTGGGCCGACCACGCCTTGACGTCGTTGGCGTTGGCCGTGCTGTAGCCGTTGCAGGCGTAGTCGCGGCGGGACGCGTCCATCCGGAAGGCGTCGCCCTTGGCGTTGATGCCGTAGTACTCGGGCTTGAGCGCACCCTGCTTGACCCGGCCGTCGTGGTACTCGGCCTTCGCCGAACAGGTGGTGCTGCCGGCCGGGCCGGGGTAGAGCCATTCCTGGTAGAAGACCCCGGCGGGGGCGGCGGCCCGCGGGCCGGGTGTGCCCAGCCGGATGTCGGTGGTGCCCGACGCCATGGCCTGGGGAACCACGACGACGGCGCCGAGGGCGATTCCGGCCATGACGCGGCGAACGGTGAGAAGTGACATGCGCCCTCCTGGGCGTCTGGGGGGGGGAGCCACGTCCGGGGACGCGGCTCACGGAGGGGGGGTCAGCCCTTCGAGAAGTACGGGTCGGTGGTCACCGTGTCGGCGCCGGGGATGGTGGCCGTGGCGTCCCACAGTCCCCCTTGCCGGCGATCGGAGAGTTTCAGCCGGGTCGTGATCCGGTAGCGGTCACCGCGGTAGACCGCCCGGGTGTACTCCACGATCCGTCCCGAGGTGTCCTCGGTGGTCCGCTCCAGCAGGAGTGCCGGGAAGTACAGCGGCACTCCGAGCAGGTCCGATTCCTCCTCGTCGGTGACGGTGGGTTCGATGCTCTGGACGGCCTCGTCGACCTCGATCCCGTACCGGGCCACGAGCAACTGGTAAAACGAGTGGTTCTCCAGGTCGCGCGCGGTCAGTCCGGGCACGAGCTCGTCGGGGACGTGCACCGTGTCGATGGAGATGGGCTCCCCGTCGGCGAGGCGCAGCCGGGTGACGCAGACGACCTGGGCCGCCGGGGCCAGCCGCATGCGTCGGCCGAGCCTGGCGCCGGCGTCGAACCGGACCAGGTCCAGGGTTCTGCTGGTCCAGACACCGTCCACGTGTCCGGGGGATTCGCCCAGTTCCTGGGCGATCTTCGGCTCGGCGACGAACATGCCGCTGCCGTGCCGGCGGACGAGCAGGCCGTCCCGTACGAGTCCGTCCACCGCCGCCCGTACGGTCGGGCGTGACACCCCGAGCTCCTCGCAGAGCTGACGCTCCGAAGGCACCGGAGAGCCGGGCGGCAACGACTCGATCAGATCGAGGAGATGCTCCCTGATCTGCTGCCGCTTGGGCGAACGATCCACACTGGTCACCTAACCACTTCCCGCGCATTTCCTTTGAAGCCGTTGACTGCGCCGCCAGCGTGGCGCAAACTCGCCGCACTGGTCAAGCAGTTGGACAACTGGTTCACTCGCAAAACTAACCACTTCGTCTCTGCTCGGTGCCGGCCTGTCCCCCATCGCCTTGGAGATCACCATCATGCATCGCCCCCTGCGCGCCGCGGCGACGGCGCTCGTCCTGGCCACGGCGCTCGTCACGAGCCTGACCTCCTGCACCTCCACCGCCGGCTCCTCGGGGCCGGACAAGGGCGCTTCCGAAGCCGACACCACGCCTGTCACGCTCACCTTCTGGCACGCCTTCAAGGACGATCGCGAGGTCGACGCCGTCGCCTCGGTCCTCGACGCCTTCCACCGGAAGTACCCGTACATCACCGTGAACGCGGTCAAGGGACAGGACGACAGCAAGATCAACCAGTCGCTGCGGGGCGGCACCGCGCCCGACGTCGCCGCCTCCTTCAACGCGGGCAACGTCGGCGGCTGGTGCTCCTCCGGCGGTTTCCAGGACCTGACGCCGTACATCACCCTCGACAAGCTGGACCTGGGACGGATCCCGAAGGCGGTACGGGCGTACACCGAGTTCGACGGCAAGCGGTGCACCATGCCCTGGCTGGCCGACGCCTTCGGCCTGTACTACAACAAGAAGCTGTTCGCCGAGGCGGGCATCACCTCCCCGCCGAAGACCATGACCGAACTCGCCGAGGCCACCAAGCGGCTCACCAGGTTCAAGGCCGACAAGTCGATCGACGTCGCCGGTTTCATGCCCTTCATGGGCGGCTACGAGATGCTTCCCGAGCATCTCGTGCCCAGCTTCGGCGGCACCTGGCTGCGGCCCGACGGCACGTCCAACACCGCCGCGGACCCCGCCTTCACCGCCGCGCTGACCTGGCAGAAGGACCTCGTCGACTGGTTCGGCGCCGAGAAGCTGAAGAGGTTCAAGGACAGCCTCCCCGACGAGTTCTCCGCCGAGAACGCCTTCCACACCGGCAAGATCGCCATGATGGTCGACGGCGAATGGCGCAACGCCTTCCTCAAGAACGACAAGGCGGCCGTCGACTACGCCACCGCCCCCATGCCGGTCGCGGACGACAAGCCCGAGCTGTACGGCTCCGGATTCGTCGGCGGCAACGTCATCGGCATCCCGCGCGGCGGCAAGCACCCGGGCGCGGCCTGGAAGCTGGTCAGGTTCCTCACCACCGACCCCGACGCACTCGCGATCATGTCGAACGTCACCGGCAACATCCCGACCACGCTGGACGCGTTGGACTCGCCCAAGCTGACCCTGGCGGGCGACCCGAACATGAAGGTCTTCTACGACATCTTCAAGCACCCGAAGACCTCCTCCACCCCGTCCAGCGCCGACGGCGCCGCGTACCTCACCAACTCCCTGCCGTTCGCGGAGAAGTGGCAGCTCGGCCAGGTGCCGGACCTCAAGGCCGGGCTCGCCGAACTCGACCGGCAGAACGACTCCTCCCTCGGACTCGGACGGTGACCGACGTGGCCACGGTGCCGCTGACCCGCCGCCGGCTGCGCGTCCTCGGGTTCCTGTCGCCCTGGCTCGTCGGCTTCGCGGTCTTCCTGCTCTATCCGCTGGTCACGACGGTCTATCTGTCGTTCACCAACGCCGATCTGCTCCAGCCCGCCGAATGGGTCGGCACGCGGAACTACGTCCATATGTTCACCGAGGACCCGTACGTCGGCAGGTCGGCCCTCAACACCCTCTGGATGATCGCCGTCATGGTGCCCGCCCAGGTGCTCTTCGCCCTCGGGGTCGCCATGGTCCTGGTCCGGCTGAAGTCCGGCGCGGGCTTCTACCGGACGCTGTTCTACCTGCCGTCGCTCGCCCCGCCGGTCGCCGCCACCGTCGCCTTCGTCTTCCTGTTCAACCCGGGCACCGGACCGGTGAACACCCTGCTCGACGCGCTCGGCATCCAAGGGCCCGACTGGTTCAACTCGCCCGCCTGGTCCAAGCCCGCCCTCACCCTGCTCTCCCTCTGGGGCATCGGCAACGTCATGGTGATCTTCCTGGCGGCGCTGCTCGACGTACCGGCCGAGCTGTACGAGGCCGCGGCCCTCGACGGCGCGGGGCCCTGGCACCGGTTCCGTCACGTCACCCTCCCCGCCATCTCCCCGGTACTGCTCTTCTCCGCGGTCACCGGCGTCATCGGCGCCCTGCAGTACTTCACCCAGGCGATGGTCGCCGCCGAGGCCGCCGGCGGCATCCACTCCGGCGCCGACCCGGGCTACCCGGAGGGCTCCACCCTCACCGTGCCGCAGTGGATCTACCGCACCGGCTTCACCCAGTTCCACATGGGCTACGCCTGCGCCCTCGCCGTCGTGCTGTTCGTGGTGTCCATGACCGTCACCGTGGTGCTGCTGCGCCGCTCGTCCGGCTTCCAGCCCCAGGAGGGCACATGACACTCACCGCCCGCCTGCCGCACTCCGCCCGCCGGGCCGCCCGCACCAGGGCCGTCACCCGCGGACGCCTGGTCTGGATCGCCGACCACTGCGTCGCGATCACCCTCGCGATCCTCTTCCTGGCGCCGCTGGTCTTCGTCGTCCTCACCTCGCTCATGACCGACCAGCAGGCCAACACCACCGACCTGTGGCCCCGCGACTGGCAGTGGTCGAACTTCTCCACCGTGCTCTCGGAAGCACCGATGGTCACCTGGTTCCGCAACACCCTGGTGTACGCGGTGGTCAGCACCGTGCTCGTGGTCTGCTCCAGCCTGCCCGTCGCGTACGCCCTGGCCAGATTCCGCTTCCGCGGCGCCAACCTGTCCTTCCTGGCCGTCCTCACCATGATGATGCTGCCGCCCCAGGTGCTGATCGTCCCGCTCTACATCCTGTGGGCCAACCTCGGGCTCACCGGCACCCTCTGGCCGCTGGTCGTCCCCTGCCTCTTCGGCGACGCCTTCGCGATCTTCCTGCTCCGGCAGTTCCTGCTCACCATCCCGCAGTCCTACCTCGACGCCGCCCGCGTCGACGGCTGCGGCGAGGTGCGGCTGCTGCTGCGGGTCGTGGTGCCGATGATCCGCCCCGCCCTCTCCGCCGTCGCCCTGTTCCAGTTCTTCGCGGCCTGGAACGACTACTTCGGCCCGCTGATCTACACCGGCGAGGTCCCCGGCCACTGGACCCTCGCGATCGGCCTCGCGTCCTTCAAGTCCGTGCACGCCGTCCACTGGAACCTCACCATGGCCGCGACCCTGCTCGCCATGGCACCCGTGATCGTCGTCTTCTTCTTCGCCCAGAAGTCCTTCATCGAGGGCGTCACACTGACAGGAGTCAAAGGTTGAAACTGGCCATCGTCGGCGGTGGGTCGACCTACACCCCCGAGCTCGTGGACGGATTCGCCCGGCTGCGCGACACACTGCCGCTGGACGAACTCGTCCTGATCGACCCCGACGCCGAACGGCTCCGGCTCGTCGGCGACTTCGGAAAGCGCATCCTCGCCCGGCAGGGCCACCCCGCCCGGCTCACCGTCACCGCCGACCTCGACGCCGGGGTCGAAGGCGCCTCCGCCGTGCTGCTCCAGCTCCGCGTCGGCGGGCAGGCCGCCCGGCACACCGACGAGACCATCCCGCTCGACTGCGGCTGTGTCGGCCAGGAGACCACCGGAGCGGGCGGCTTCGCCAAGGCCCTGCGTACCGTACCGACCGTGCTCGACATCGCCGAACGCGTCGCCCGGCACGCCCCCGACGCCTGGCTCGTCGACTTCACCAATCCGGTCGGCATCGTCACCCGCGCCCTCCTCGACGCCGGACACAAGGCCGTCGGCCTGTGCAACGTGGCCCGAGGTCTCCAGCACACCATCGGCGACTGGTACGGCGTCGACGCCGACCGCGTCCACCTCGACCACATCGGCCTCAACCACCTCACCTGGGTGCGCCGGGCCGTCGTCGAGGGCGTCGACCTGCTGCCCGAGATCCTCGACAAGCACGGCGAGGCCCTCGCCCGCCGCTGCCGGCTCCCCGTCGACATGCTCCGCCGCCTCGGCGTCGCCCCCTCCTACTACCTCACCTACTACTACGGCCACGACGAGGTCCTCGCCGAACAGCGCGGAGCCGAGTCACGCGCCCACGCCGTCGCCGCGATCGAGCGCGAGCTCCTGGAGATGTACGCCGACCCCGCCCTCGACACCAAGCCCGCCCTGCTCGAACAGCGCGGCGGCGCCTACTACTCCGAGGCCGCCGTCAACCTCATCGCGGGGCTCCTGGAATGCCGCGGCGCCCTCCAGGACGTGCCGCAGATCGTCAACGTACGCAACAACGGCGTTCTGCCGTTCCTGCCGGACTCGGCCGTCATCGAGGCCCCCGCCGCCGTGAACGCCCGGGGCGCCACCGCACTGCCCGCCGCTCCGCTTGACCCGCTCTACGCCGGCCTCGTCGCGCACGTCTCGGCCTACGAGGAACTCGCCCTCCAGGCCGCCCTGCACGGCGGCCTCGACCGCGTCGAACAGGCGCTGCTCGCCCACCCGTTGATCGGCCAGGCGACCACCGCCCGCACGTTGGCGGCCGACCTCGTCGCCGCCAACCGGCAGTACCTCCCGTGGGCCCGCGGATGAGCACCGAACGGGACCTGTACGGGTGGGCCGACGCCTGCCTGCTCCCCGGGTTCACCGGGTACACCGCGCCGGACTGGGTACGCCGCCGCGTCGCCGAGGGCCTCGGCGGCGTGGCCCTCTACCACGACAACGTCGCCGACACCGCGCAACTCTCCAAGCTCACCGGCGAGTTGCGCGCAGAGCGGGCCGACGTGCTGATCGCGATCGACGAGGAGGGCGGCGACGTCACCCGCCTGGAGATCGCCCGCGGCAGCTCCTGGCCCGGCAACCACGCCCTCGGCCGGGCCGACGACACCGAGCTGACCCGGCAGGTCGCCGCCGGGATCGGCCGCACCCTCGCCGAGACCGGGGTGAGCCTCGACTTCGGCCCGGTCGCCGACGTCAACACCACCGCGGACAACCCCGTCATCGGTGTCCGCTCCTTCGGCTCCGACCCGGAGCGCGTGGCCGCGCACACCGCCGCGTACGTCGACGGCCTCCAGTCGACCGGCGTCGCCGCCTGCGCCAAGCACTTCCCCGGACACGGCGGCACCGTGGTCGACTCCCACCACGACCTGCCCGTCGTCCACGACGCCGAGTCGGTCTTCGAGAGCACGGCGTTCCCGCCGTTCCGGGCCGCCATCGAGGCCGGTGTGCGGTCGGTGATGACCGCGCACATCACCGTCCCGGCCTTCGACACCGTGCCCGCCACCCTCAGCGCGCCGATCCTCACGGGGCTGCTCCGCCGACGCCTCGGCTACACCGGAGTGGTGATCACCGACTCCCTCGAAATGGAGGCCGTCAGCAGGACCTTCGGCATCACCGAAGGCGGGGTACGCGCCGTCATCGCGGGCGCCGACCTGCTCTGCACCGGCACGCGCGACGGCGAGCAACGCGTCCATGCCCTGCGCGAGGCCCTGGTCGCCGCCGTCCGCGACGGCCGCCTGCCCGAACAGCGCCTCGCCGAGGCCGCTGAGCGCGTACGTGCGCTCAGCGGCTGGACCGGGCGGGGTGGCGGGCGGGGGGCCGGCACGGGCGCTGGCCGGGGCGCCGAGCGGGGCACCGCCCAGGGGGCCGACCCGGGCGCCGGCACGGACGGCGGCCGGGGGTCCGGCCAGGGCGCCGCCCGGGGCGCCGAGACGCCCCTCGGCCTCGTCGCCGCCCGGCGCGCCCTGCACGCCGTCGGCATCACCCCGCTCACCGCCCCGCCCCTCGTCGTCGAACTCGGCGAGGAACCCAACCCGGCCGTCGGCCGCACCAGCTGGGGCCTCGGCCGTACGCTCCAGGAGGCGCTGCCCACCACCACCGTCCGCAGCTACCACGGTCCCGACGACCGCCCGCTCGACGAGCTGCGGCACACCGGCCCCGGCACCCCGCTGGTCGTCACCGTCCGCGACCGGCACCGCCACCCGTGGATCGCGGCCGCGGTCGCCGAGCTGGTCGCCGCGCGGCCCGACACCGTCCTCGTCGAGATGGGCCTGCCGTACGGAACCCCGCCCGCCCGCCACTACATCCACACCCACGGGGCGGCCCGGGTCTGCGCACAGGCCGCCGCCGAGCTTCTGCTCGGCCGGGAGCTCGGCTGACCCCCGCCGGGCGGGGCGGCACCCGCCGCCCCGCCCGGACCGCCCTCACGGCCGCCGGGGCGTGCGGCCTCCCTCTCCGAGCGCGTCGACGACGGCGCGGTCCAGCACCGCGGAGGCGTGCGTCACCGTGCCCGCGCTGCCGCGGGCGGAGTCCCTGGTCAGCCGGGACCGTTCGCCGAGGAAGGCCAGGCGGGACCTGTCGAAGATCCACTCGGTGCGTTCGCCCGCGCCCTTGTCCTCGCGTGCGACCGCGAGCCCGGGCCGTCCCGCCGCGTCGACGGCGTCGGCGACCTCGACGACGCCGGGGATCCGCGCGGCGGCCTGGTAGAGCGCAGCCGCCGTCTCGGGCGGCAGCACGGTCTCCTGGAGCAGCCCGCCGATGGTGAGGAACAGGGTCTGGGCCTCCTCCTGGCCCTCCACCGGCCGGAGCTCCGACTCCAGGCGCCGCAACAGGGCTTCGGGGTCGGTGGGCAGCGCCGCCAGCCACTGGTAGGTGGGCCGTTCCATCCCCGCCGGCCGACCGGGATGCGCGGCGGGGTCGGCCCCGTCGGGTACCCCCTCGACGATCGGCCAGTCCTTCCCGTACTCCCGGATCAGCCCCTGCTCGCGGGTCGGTCCGGAGACCTGCGTCGTCCAGACCTCCCGCTCGTGGGGCGCGCCCAGCTTCACGGGACCGCCGAAGGCGCCCTCGTTGGGCGTCTGCACCGACCGGACGTAGACGAACTGGTCCTCCCGCACCGTCAGGGCGCCGGAGGTGGCGGCCACGGTGGCGATCCGGTTCAGGAGCACGCTCGCGCGGGGCTCCTGCCCGGCCTGGGCGCGCGCCGGGGTGCGCGGGCCCGCGTCCGTCGCGGTGAGGGTGACGCCGAGGGCTCCGGCCAGCGCGAGCGCGGTGACGGGCAGCGCGACGGCCGGCCGGAGAAACCGGCGGGCCCCTCCCGAACGTGCGCGATCCCGGTCGTGGTCGCGAGCGTGGTCACGAGCGAGGTCGCGGTCGATCTCCTGCATGAGTACGTCCTTGTAGTGCCGGTGACGGCCCGGTCGCAGGTCCCGGTCCGCCGGGGCGGGCAGCAGGACGGCCAGCTCTTCGCGCTCGGCGTCCGGTGAGCCGTGGCCAGTGGTGTTCATCGGGCTTCCTCCTGGATGGGCCAGGCCGCGAACGCGGCCGCACTCTCTACCTCTCCGCGGCCGGAGCGCGGTTCCACGCGCTCCGCGGCGGCTCGTTCGTCGACGAGCCGCCGCAGCCGTTCCCGTGCCCGCGAGAGGCGCGACCGTACGGTCCCGACGGCGATCCCCAGCGCCTCGGCGGCCTCGGCGTAACTCAGCCCCGACCACACGCACAGGGCCAGCACCTCACGCTCCGGGCGGCGCAGCCGCGACAGCGCGTGCTGCATCGCGGCCAGCGTCCGCGCGTCGTCGAGGCGCCCCACCGCCTCGTCGGCGAAGTCCGCGACCTGCTCCGGCGCGGGACGGCGGGCGAGGAACGCCGTGCGCCGCCGCAGAGCGCGGTTGGCGTTGTGCGCCTTGTTCGTGGCGATGCCGAACAGCCACGGGCCGAGCGGACCGCCGTCCGGTTGCACCGTCGCACGCGTCCGCCAGGCCGTGAGGAAGACCTCGGACATGACCTCCTCGGCCGTGGACCAGTCGCCGGTCATCCGCAGAGCGTGGTTGTAGACGGCCCGCGCGTACGTCTCGTAGAGCTCGGCGAAGGCCTCGCGGTCGCCCGCCCTGATCCGTGCCCGCATGTGCGGCCCTCCTGTGTCGCCAGTAGTTCACATCTCCTGTCTCTCCGCGGGTGTCAGGGGGTTCCTGTGCTCTGTGTCACCCGCCGGGGCTGCTGTGAGGGGGGAGTCAGCGGAGCCAGCCGCCGGTGAGTTCCTGGACGGCGGCCCCGTCGAGGTCGGCCAGCTTGGTCCCGGCGAAGTCGCGCGCCCATTCGGTGGTCTGGATACGGAACGGCGGCTGCTCGGCGTCGAGCGCGGCGACGATCGGGGCGGCCGCCTCGGCCGGGGACTGCGCGACGGCGAAGGACTTCTGGGTGCGCTCGACGTAGGCGCGCAGCGCCGGGGCGTACGGGCCGGCCGCCGACAGCAGGGCGGGGATGTCGATGCGCTGGCTGGCGACGAACTCGCTGGCCACCGCGCCCGGTTCGACGACGCTGACGTGCACGCCGACCGTGGCGGCGACGGGGGCGAGCGACTCCATGAAGCCCTCGACGGCGAACTTGGCGGCGCAGTAGGCCTCGTTGAAGGGCTGCCCGACCACGCCGCCGACGCTGGTGACGGTGATGACGCGCCCCTTGGAGGCGCGCAGGTGCGGGAGGGCCGCGCGGGTCACCTCGACGACCCCGAAGTAGTTCACCTCCATGGCGGCCCGTACCGGGGCCATGCCGTCCTGTTCGACGGTGCCGACGACTCCGGACCCGGCGTTGTTGACCACCGCGTCGAGCCGCCCGTGCTGGGCGACCACCGCGTCCAGGCACTCCGCGACGGAGGCAGGGTCGGTGACGTCCAGGCGCTCGACCTGGACGAGCGGACCGACGCCCGCGGCCTGCGCCGCCTCGGTGAGCGCGCCGGCCCGCCCGGTGTCGCGCATCGTGGCGACGACTCGCCACCCGGCGCGGGCGGCGGCGACAGCGGCGGCGAGGCCGATGCCCGAGGAGGTGCCGGTGATCAGAACGGTCTTCGAGGAAGCCATGGTGGCTCGCTTTCCAGGTGGTCGAGGGGCCGTGACGCCAGAGAAGGTGTGTGTGCACGCACACTGTATGCGTGATTCGTGTGTACGCGCACACAAACACGGTAGGCTCCGCGACATGGCCCGCAAGCGCACCGATCTGACCCTGGGAGAACTCCCGGCCCGCGACCACGCCTTCTACGGACTGGTGTGGGCGGGCGCCACGCTCAGCGCGCGAGTCGACCAGGCCCTGACCCGGGCGCACGGCCTCCCCCTGTCCTGGTTCGAGGTGATGCTCTGGCTGCACGGCCAGGACGAGCCGGTCGCCGCCTCCGACCTGGGCGCCAAGACCCTGCTCAGCCGCAGCCAGGTCTCCCGCGTGGTCGACGCGCTCCAGGCCCGCGGCCTGGTCGCCCGCGCCACCTCGCCGACCGACGCCCGCTCCGTACGCATCGCCCTCACCGATACGGGCCGCACGGCGTTCGCCGAGGCCGACGCCACCCGCCGAGCCGCCCTCGCCGAGGCCTTCGACGACCGCCTGGACGACACCGACATCCAGGCCCTCGAAACGGTGTGGGCCAAGCTCAAGTCGTAGGGGAGATCCGGCGGGTCGAGGCGTTCCGCACGGGGGCCCGTCGATCCGGGAACGGGTGGTTGCCGACAACTCCTCCGAAGTCGGCACCTGTTCACGAAAAATATGGGCGCCGACGGGTGACATCAGGCCACGCCGTCGATCACCATGGACACCTCAAGGCAGTCAACGCGCGTAGCGCCACGAGCCGACACCTACCGGGGTGCCCACGCGCGACGGAACACGCCACCCTCACTCCCCGAGAAAGGCACCCCCCATGTCCGTTGCGCCCCTTGGCAGATGGAAGGTGTGGGCAGCGCTGTCCGCCGCCCTCGTCGGCCTCACGCTCCCCACGCTCGCGGCGACCCCGGCGAGCGCCACGACCACCGCGTACGACGCCACGTACTACAAGAACGCGGTCGGCAAGACCGGCACGAGCCTGAAGTCCTCGCTGCACACCATCATCAGCAGCCAGAGCAAGATCTCGTACGACGCGGTCTGGAACGCGCTGAAGGTCACGGACCAGGACCCGAACAACACCGCCAACGTGATCCTGCTCTACAGCGGCACCTCGCGCAGCAAGACCCTCAACGGCGGCGCCGTGGGCAACTGGAACCGCGAGCACGTGTGGGCCCAGTCGCACGGCAACTTCGGCACCTCGGCCGGTCCCGGCACCGACCTGCACCACCTGCGCGCGGCGGACGTCCAGGTCAACAGCATCCGCGGCAACAAGGACTTCGACAACGGCGGCAGCGCCGTCAGCGGCGCCCCCGGCAGCTACACGGACAGCGACTCCTTCGAGCCGCGCGACGCGGACAAGGGCGACGTGGCCCGCATGATCCTCTACATGGCCGTCCGCTACGAGGGCGACGACGCGTGGGCCGACCTGGAGCCCAACGAGTCGACCGCCAACGGCAGCGTCCCCTTCATGGGCCGCCTGTCCGTCCTGAAGCAGTGGAACGAGCAGGACCCGCCGAGCGCCTTCGAGGAGCGGCGCAACGACGTCATCTACAACAGCTACCAGGGCAACCGGAACCCGTTCGTCGACCACCCGGAGTGGGTCGAGGCGATCTGGTAACCACGCACACGCCGGGAGGCGCTCCTCCCGGCGGCGTCACGCGTTCGGCCGCCCGCGCTGGCGGTCCGGCGCCGCGCCTCGCAGGCTGGGAGGGCCCGTCCCGTCTGCGAGGAGTCGGCCGATGGCCTCGACCGCGTACCGTTACGACGATCTCAGCGCGCTCTTCATCAACTGCACCCTCAAACGCTCCCCCGAGGTGAGCAACACCGAGGGGCTGATCGAGCGCAGCCGCCAGGTGATGACGGGGCAGGGCGTGACGACCACGCTCGTGCGGGCGGTCGATCACGACATCGCCACCGGTGTGTGGCCGGACATGACCGAGCACGGGTGGGCGTCGGACGCCTGGCCCGCGCTGTACGAGCAGGTGATGGCCGCCGACATCCTGGTGCTGTGCGGGCCGATCTGGCTCGGTGACAACAGCTCGGTGATGAAGCGGGTGATCGAGCGGCTCTACGGCTGTTCCGGGCTGCTCAACAGCGAGGGCCAGTACGCGTACTACGGGCGCGTCGGCGGCTGTCTCGTCACCGGCAACGAGGACGGCGTCAAGCACTGCGCCATGAACGTCCTCTACAGCCTCCAGCACCTCGGCTACACGGTCCCGCCGCAGGCCGACGCGGGCTGGATCGGGGAGGCCGGGCCCGGGCCCTCGTACCTGGATCCCGGCTCGGGCGGTCCGGAGAACGACTTCACCAACCGCAACACCTCGTTCATGGCCTGGAACCTGATGCACCTGGCCGCCCTCATCAAGCGGTCCGGCGGGATCCCGGCGCACGGCAACCAGCGCTCCGCCTGGGACGCGGGCTGCCGGTCCGACTTCGCCAATCCCGAGCACCGCTGACGGTCCTCACCCCGCGAACAGCAGGCGTACCGCCACTTCGCGGTAGTGGCGCACGTGGTGCAGGGCGTGGTCGGCCGCCGCGTCCGCGTCCGCCGCGGCGATGGCCTCGTACAGGAGGCGGTGCTCCTCCCACAGCGGCCCCGGGTCGTCCACCTGCTGGAACAGCCAGCGCAGCCGCCCCTCCAGGGACTCCAGGGCGGTCATGAGCAGGTCGTTGCGGGACATGCGCACGATCTGGGTGTGGAAGGCGGCGTTGGCGCGCGACAGGAGCTCGGGGCCGCCGGAGTCGGTCGCGGTGCGGGCCCGCGCGAGCAGCCTGGCGAGCGTGTCGAGCTCGGTGGGGGTCCGGCGTTCGGCGGCCCGCCGCACGGCCAGGACCTCCAGGGCCTCGCGCATGTCGAAGAGGTTCTCGACGTCCTGCCGGGTCATCTCGCGGACCACGATCCGGCGCTGCGAGACGGTCTGGAGGAAGCCCTCGCCGATGAGGATGCGGATCGCCTCCCGTACGGGGACCCGCGAGACGCCGAAGTCCTCGGCCACATCCCGCTCGACGAGCCGGTCGCCCGGCTTGAGCCGGCCCGTGAT
This sequence comes from Streptomyces sp. NPDC094032, assembly GCF_040303965.1. Taxonomy (NCBI): domain Bacteria; kingdom Bacillati; phylum Actinomycetota; class Actinomycetes; order Kitasatosporales; family Streptomycetaceae; genus Streptomyces; species Streptomyces sp. NPDC094032. The sequence goes on from NZ_JBEOUE010000035.1 coordinate 18,147, forward strand.
GATGCGGTCGCGCAGCCCCTCGCACACCTGGTCGCGGAGCCAGCCGCCCTCGGGCGCGGTGCCTCCCACGACACCCTGCCGCGACACTCCCGCACCCGCGCCTACCCCCGCGTCTGCCCCCGCGCCCGCCCCTACGGCCGCGCCCGTGCCCGCCCTTGACCCTGTCCCGGTCACATGTCCTCCCGGTGTTCAGCCCTTACCGTATGCCACCCGGACCGCCCTCCGATGATCCATTTGACGTGCACACAGAAGACACTTAGCTTCGCCTTACCTAAGTTACATGTTCATGCCCCCCCACCAGCCGAAAGACTCCCCCCATGCCAAGACCCCTGCCGCGCCCGCCCCGTACCAGCGACACGGCGACGGCGCACGCGGCAGCGCGGCACGAGCTCACCCCCGGCTGGCTGCTCGCCGCCCTCGGCGTGCTCGCCACCGCCGCCCTCGCCGCCTCCCTCTGGACCGCCGGACACGTGCGGGCGGACCTCACCCTGCTGACCACGGCCAGGTTCCTGCACGTGGCGAGCCTCGTCGTGGGGCTCGGCGCGGTGCTCGCGGTCGACTGGTTCGCGGTGCTGTGGCTGACCGGCCGGCGCCCGCTCGCCGGGGTCCTCGACACGGCCTGCGCGCTCCAGACCCCGATCTGGGCCGGGCTCGGCGGCCTCACCGTCACGGGCCTCTTCCTCCGCCCCGACCTCGGCTCGCCGCTCACCCTGGTCAAGCTGGGCCTGGTGCTCGCCGTCACCCTCAACGGCCTGTACGCACACCGCCTCGGCCAGCTCCTGGAACGGTTCCGGACCCACGGCGGGGTGCCGCGCCGCCTGCTCGTCCGCTCGGGCGTCGCCGCGACCGTCAGTCAGGCGGGCTGGTGGGGAGCGACGTTCATCGGCTTCCTCAACAGCCAGTCCTGAAGCGTCCGCCACGGACCCGGGCCCCCGCCGTGACCCCCTTCGACCGGTCCTGACCCCCTTTCACCGGCCCCGGCCCGGCCCGGTTTTGGATTGCCGGACGATCATCCATACGATCCTGCGATGATCACGAGAAAACGGCTGGCGACCGGGGCCTGCGGCGCGCTGCTCGCCGCCCTGGCCGTCGGGCTCCTCCCGACGAGCGCCGCCGCCGACGACGGTCCGGCGGCCACGGACTCCCCCAAGGAATCCCCCAAGGTCGAGCTGGTGCTCGACGTCAGCGGCTCGATGCGGGCGCGCGACATCGACGGCCAGTCCCGCATGGCCGCCGCGAAGCAGGCCTTCAACGAGGTCCTCGACGCCGTCCCCGAGGAGGTGAGTCTCGGCATCCGCACCCTCGGCGCCGACTACCCGGGCCAGGACCGCAAGCGCGGCTGCAAGGACACCCGCCAGCTCTACCCGGTCGGCCCGCTGGACCGCACCGAGGCCAAGACCGCGGTCGCCACCCTCGCCCCCACCGGGTGGACGCCCATCGGTCCGGCCCTGCTGGGCGCCGCCGAGGACCTCAAGGGCGGCGAGGCCACCAAGCGGATCGTGCTCATCACCGACGGCGAGGACACCTGCGCCCCGCTCGACCCGTGCGTGGTCGCCCGGGACATCGCCGCCAAGGGCATCCACCTGGTCATCGACACCCTGGGCCTGGTCCCCGACGCCAAGACCCGCCGTCAGCTGATGTGCATCGCCGAGGCCACCGGCGGCACCTACACCTCCGTGCACCGCACCGAGGAGCTCTCCGGCCGCGTACGGCAGCTGGTCGACCGCGCGGCCGACCCGGTCGTCACCCCGGTCGCCACCCAGGGCGCCGAACGCTGCGCCGACGCCCCGGTGCTCAAGCCGGGCCTGTACACCGACCGGCAGGTCATCGGCCGGCACCGCTGGTACCGCGTGGACGTCCTCCCCGGCGAGGAACTGCGCGCCTCGGTGAGCGTCTCGGCCGACCGGGCCGTCAACGCCGACTACGGCGTGCTGCTCCGGGCCGTCACCGTACACGGACGCGAGATGGTCCGCGGCACCGAGGCGGGCGACGGGCGCACCGACGTCATCTCGACCGGCCTGCGCTACCCGAAGGCCGACCTCGAAGAGAGCTTCGGCGACGGCGACGCCAAGCCGGTCGCCGAGACCGTCTGCCTCCAGGTCAGCAACTCCTTCTCCGCTCCCCCGTCCGTCAAGACCACCCCGGGCATGCCGGTCGAACTCGCCATCGACCTCGTCGACGGACCCGGCTCGGCCTCCGACGTGGCCTCGTTCGGCCTCGGCCGCGGCTGGTGGCTGCTCGGCGCGCTGGCGCTCGCCGGCTTCCTCGGCGGTCTGCTCTGGGGCTGGCTGTCCCGTTGGCGCCTCGCGGTCTGGAGGACCCACTGATGCCGATCGTCCCGCGCACCCTCGGCCGGCTGACGGCGGGCCTCGCGCTCGCCGGCGCCGCCCTGCTCGGCCCGGCCGCCCCGGCCGGGCTCGCCGACACGGCCACGCCCAGCCCCAGCGCCTCGGCGACGGACGCCGGGCCCACCGAGGCCGGCACCTCCTTCCGTACCGCGGCCTTCTTCCGGCAGGGCCAGCAGGCCACGGCGCAGGCGTCCACGGGTGACTACCTGTACTGGGTGTTCCCCGCCGACACCGGCCAGCGCCCGACCGTCTCCGCGACGGTCACCCTGCCCGACACGGCCGTGCGGCACGGCTCCTCCGCCTGGCGGATCGACGTGTACGACGGGCTGCGCAGGCGCCAGCCGTGCATGTACGGGATGCAGAGCCGCCTCGCGGCCAAGGAGACGCCCACGGTCGAGCTGACCTGCGTGCTGCGTCCCGTCCGGGCCGCCGCCGACACCTGGTCGAACGACCCGCTGCCCGGCAGCTACTTCGTCCGCCTCACGGTGACCGGGCTCCCCGAGGAGGACCTGGGCCAGCCGTTCTCGGCGCGGCTGACGGCGACCTCGCTCGACAAGGGCGGGGCTTACGCGGCCGACGGCTCACTCGCCGTGCCGCTCGTCCCGGGGGCGAGCACGCCGGAGACGGTCGAGGCCCGCGCGCCCGAGGGCGGCTGGTCCTCGGGCTTGTGGTCCGACCGCTGGATATGGACGGCTGCGGGTGGCGTGCTCGCCGCCCTCGCGGGGATCGGCGGCTACGTCCTGACCCGCGGCTCGGGCCGCCCGAGCCGGGTCCCGCCGACCGCCTGACGGTCCGCGCGGCCACGATGAGGCCCCCGTCGCTCGTACTCAAGCGGTACGAGCGGCGGGGGCCTCGTCATGCCATCGTCGTGTACGCGTCGTGCCCGGTCAGAGCCCGCCGGGCCGGACGAGCCCCGTCTCGTACGCGTGGACGGCGGCCTGGGTACGGTCGCGCAGCGACAGCTTGGTGAGGATCCGGCTCACATACGTCTTCACGGTCTGCTCGGCGACCACGAGCCGTGCCGCGATCTCGGCGTTGGAAAGACCCTGCGCGATGAGGGTGAGCACCTCGGTCTCCCGCTCCGTCAGGGCGCCCACCCGGTCCATGAGCGGGGAGCGGGGCGTGGGGCTGAGCCGGGAGAACTCCGCGATGAGCCGCTTGGTCACATTGGGCGCGAGCAGCGCGTCGCCGCGTGCCACGACCCGTACCGCCTGGGCGAGTTCCTCGGCGGAGGCGTCCTTGAGGAGGAAGCCGGACGCGCCGGCGCGCAGCGCCTCGTACACGTACTCGTCCAGGTCGAAGGTGGTGAGGACGAGGACCTTGACGGTGGCGTCGGCGGGCGCGGTGAGGATGCGGGTGGCTTCCAGGCCGCCGGTGCCGGGCATCCGGATGTCCATCAGGACGACGTCGGGGGCGAGTTCGGCGGTCTTGGCGACGGCGTCGGCGCCGTCCACGGCCTGGCCGACGACCTGGATGCCGGGCTCCGCGTTCAGCAGGACGGTGAAGCCCTGCCGGACCATCACCTGGTCGTCGGCGATGAGGACCCGGATGTCCCGGCCGTCGCTTGCGTCGCTTCCGTCGCGTCCGTCGGTCATGAGGCGTCCTTCGTGCGGGGTGGGTGGAGCAGGGGCGCGGGCAGGGTGACGGTGACGTCCCAGCCGCCGTCGGGGGTGGGTCCGGCCGCGAGCTCGCCGCCCAGCATGGCGGTGCGTTCACGCATGCCGAGCAGCCCGTGCCCGGGCTCCCCGCCTCCTCCCGAGGGTACGGGGCCGACCGCGCGGGTGGCGGCGGTGTTGGTGATCCGCACGGTCAGCCCGTCGGCGTGGTAGTGCGTCGCCACCGCGGCCCGCGCGCCGGGAGCGTGCCGCATGGCGTTGCTCAGGGCCTCCTGGACGATGCGGTACGCGGAGAGTTCGGTGCCCGGGGAGAGCGGCCGGGCCTCGCCGACGGTCTCGGCGGTGACGTCGAGGCCGGTCGCGCGGACGTTGGCGAGGAGGTCGCCCAGCCGGTCCAGCGTGGGCTGCGGGGCGTGCCGTACGCCCGCCGCGGCGTCGCCCGCCGCCCCGTCGCCGCGCAGGACGCCGAGGACGCGGCGCAGTTCGGTGAGGGCGTCGACGGCGTTCTGCCGGATGCCGGCCAGGTTCTCGCGCAGCTCGGGCGACGGGTTCTCGACCAGGTGGGGGGCGACCTGCGCCTGGATGGAGATCACGGACATGTGGTGGGCGACGACGTCGTGGAGCTCGCGGGCGATCCGGCCGCGCTCCTCCAGGAGGGCGCGCCGGGCGCGTTCCTCCGCGGTCAGCTCCTCCTGCTCGACGAGCCGGGTGCGCGAGACCCGGGTCGCGCGCAGCGAGGCGCCGACGACGGTCGCGGTGGCGAAGGCGACGGTGCCCGACCAGAGCGTCGGCAGGTGCGGGACGCCGCCGGGGGTGAGCGCCCCGATGCCGGTGAGCAGGCTGACGCCGAGGGCCGTGGCGGCGGCGACGGGCCGGACGCGCAGGGAGAGGAGCAGCAGCACGAGGGTGTGCAGGGCGATGGCGCCCGCGTTCCAGGGCCACTCGGCGCCGAAGACGGAGGAGGTGAGCGTCACCGACACCATCAGCGCGGCCGTGGAGAGCCACCAGCCGGCGGCGGGCCGGGCGAGGGCGAGGATGGGGGCGGCGCTCTGGGCGACGACGAGCAGCGGGACGCTGCCGGGGACCTGGTCCATGTAGCGCGCGTTGAGGTTGAGGTCCCACACCCCCAGCAGCACGGTCAGGAGCATGAGATGGGCGTGCGGGAGCCAGTTGAGCCAGCGGTTGCGCGGCAGCGGGTCGCGGCGCGCGGTCCACAGGTCCGCGCGCAGGATCCCCGGCACGGCCCGCAGCGCGCCCTCCCACCGTGTGGCGTCCTTCACCGTGCTCCCCCTGAGGTGTGTGCGGTCGTGGCCGTCGTCCACGTGGTCGTGGCCGTTCGGATGATCATCGCGCCGGCTCAGCCTAGGCATGTCCCGCCCCCGTCCGGGCGTCGGTGCGCCGTTCGGCCCTGCGTGGCGGCCGGGGTTCCCGGCTCGTACCGGATCGCGTGGTGCGCTCGTACGCGTGGAAGGCGGCGCCGCAGACCAGCAGGGCGCAGACGAAGACGGGCAGCCAGGCGAGCCGTGCGAGGACCCACGCGTAGCCGTCGGGGACGGTGTGGAGTCCGGTCAGCGGCCCGTGCCCGAGGAGCCCCGCGCTGAGGAGTCCGCCCGCGGTGACGGCGATCATCGCGGTCTGGTGCCAGAGGAAGACGGTCATGGCGCACAGGTTGAGCAGGGCGACGGCCGCCCAGGCGGCGGGCCGGCGCAGGGCCCGGCGGAGCGGGCCGAGGAGCAGCAGGGCGCCGCCGCACTGGGCGAGGCCGAAGGTGACGGCGGCGAGCGTGGGCGGGTTGAGGTTGGAGACCGGTGCGCCGGGCACGCCGACCATGGAGCCGGGGTAGCCGGCGAAGGCCACGAGCAGCCCGGTGGCGGCGGCGCCGCCGAGCAGCAGCCCCCAGGCCGCGCCGCGCGCCAGCGGGCCGCGGCGGGCGAGCAGGGTGCCGAGGCAGTACGGGACGAGCCAGCCCGCGGGCAGGTTGAGCCAGCCGAGCGTGTCGGGCCCGTCGAAGCCGAAGCGGACCAGGTCGACGTGGAGGACGACGGCGAGCGGCCACAGCGGGTGGATCCGGGCGACCAGCGGGGTGGCGGCGGTGAGCGCGGCGAGGACCAGCAGGAACCACAGCGGGGAGAGCACCAGTTTGCCGAGGGTGTGGAGGGTCTGCCAGGGCACTCCACAGGCCAGCATGACGCCGGTCGCCACCGCCCAGACCCCGAGCAGCGGGACGACCGGCCGGAACAGCCGGCGCAGCCGGGCGCCGATCCAGCCGAGGTGGCTCTCGCCCCGCGCGCGGGCGGCGGCATGACCGCGGGCTGCCACGTAGCCGCCGACGAGGAAGAAGACGGCGAGGGTCTGGAACACCCAGGAGACCGGGGTGAATTCGGGCAGGTGCCCGAGCGGGCTCTCGGCGCGGAGCGTGCCGCTGTCGGTGACCAGCGCGGTGACGAGCCAGTGCCCGAGGACCACCCCGAGGATGGCGAGGCCGCGCAGCGCGTCGAGGGCGCGGTCGCGCCCGGGCGGGGTGGCGGCCTCGATCCGGGCGACGAAGCCGCGGAGGGCAGCGCGGCGGACGGGCTCAGACATGGCGCGGCTCCCGTCCGTCGGCGATTCTCGCGATGTTCTCCAGGGGTACGGAGCCGGGGACGAGGTAGTCGCTGTGGCCGCCGCCGCCCGCGTCGAAGGTGCGGGCACCGAAGCCGGCGGCCAACGGGTCCTCGCCGAAGCCGAGTTCGGAGCCGTCCGGCAGCGGGAGGCTCAGGTGCGGGACCTGGCCGATCCAGTCGGCGGCGCCGCGCCCGGCCCAGACGGCGGCCCGGGTGCGCAGGTCGGCGACGGTGTCGAAGCCGGTGCCGGGGCTGCCGTAGAGGACGAGGGCGTCGGCGGGGAGGTCCGGGGCGGCGAGCGCGCAGACCACGGAACCGTACGAGTGGCACAGCAGCGTGATGCGGGCGCCGGGCTTCGCTCTCCGCAGCTCGTCCACGAAGGCGTGCAGCGCGGGGGCCGCCTGGTCGGCGCGGCCGGGGGTCAGGGAGGCGGTGCTGCCGGTGGCGGGGGTGCGGTAGCCGAGCCAGGCGACGACGGCGGCGCGGGCGCCGGGCCGGTGCCGCAGCTCGTCGTGCAGGGCGACGGCACCGGCCCGGAAGCGCCCGTAGCGGTCGAGGTCGGTGTCGGCGCCGGGGACGAGCACCGCGATCCGGTCGGCCCCTGCGAGGTCGCCGACGACCTCGGCCGCACGGCCGCCGTCGCGTCCGTCGAAGGAGAGGAACTGGCGCCCCGGCGCGGCCATGGCGTGCAGCGAGGCGGCCCGCTTGTGGGCCCCGTACGTGTCCGCGCTCCGCTCCGCCGCCCGCACCGCCGCCCGCCCGGCCGCGTACCGCGCGGCGAGCTCCCCGGACGTCGCCGAGGTCAGCGGCGCCACGGGCGCCGGGGCGGGCGCGGGCACGTCGACGGGCCGCGCGGCCCCGGCGACCGGCACCGCGACGGCCGCGGTGACGAGCGCGGCGAGCAGCGTGCGGCGAAGCCGACCGGGAGAGGATGCGCGGCGGGGGCCGCGCGGCAGGGGCGCCATGGGTGTTCCTTCCGTACCGGGGTTCGATCCGGTCCCGAAACTAGGCACCGCGCCTTGTGGTCGGCGTCCCGCCGGGGAGCCAAACCCCGGGGTAGCTCTCAGGTATGACGGGTAGTCCGCGAGGTGCTGCCGGACGGTCCCGACGGGGGATGCCGGAGGATACGGACGACGGCGGATGACAGGGGATACCCTCGGCACCGACCGCCGCACCACCAGCCGCCGCACCACCAGCCCCCGCCCACCAAGCCCCACCCCCACCAGACCCCTACGTCTTCCGGTGATCCGATGACCACAGTCCACGCCCGGGGGATCTCCCTGGGCATCGAGTCGTCCGGGGCCGACGACGCGCCCCTCGTCCTGCTCGTGGGCGGGCCGACGATGCTCTCCTGGCCCGACGCGCTGTGCGAGCGCCTCGTCGCGGCCGGACGTCGTGTGGTGCGCTACGACCTGCGGGACAGCGGGGAGTCGACGACGCGGGATCCGGAGGCGCCCGCCTACACCCTGCGCGACCTCGCCGCCGACGCGGCGGCCCTGGTCGGCGCGCTCGGCGGGGGACCCGCGCACCTCGCGGGGATCGGCGTCGGCGGGATGGTCGCCCAGGTGGCCGCGCTCGACCATCCCGGCGCGTTCTCGGCGCTCACCCTGGTCGGCACCCGCGCGGTGGCCCCCGGCCCGCCCGACGACGACCTGCCCGGCCATGACGAGGAGACGATGGGTCGGCTGTTCGCGCGGGCGCTGCCCGACTGGGCCGACCGCGAGGCGGTCGCGGAGTTCGCCTCGGCCGGGGCGCAGATCCGCGGCGACGACCCCGTCGCCGCGCGTGCCGTCGCCGCGCGGGTCTGGGACCGTACGCCCGGCACCGCGCCCGCGGTCCACCTGGCCAACCAGCTGGGCCTGGTGTTCTCCCGGCTCGACTGCGCGCCCCGCTGGCGCGAGCGCCTGCCCGGGATCGGGGTCCCGACGCTCGTCGTGCACGGCCGCCGCGACCCGTTCTTCCCCGTGGGCAACGCGGAGGCGCTCGCCCGCGAGATCCCCGGGGCGCGGCTGCTCGTCCTCGACGAGGCCGCCACCGCGCTCCCCGAGGCGGCGGCGGGCGAGGTCGCCGGGGCGATGCTCACGCTCGGGTAGGCGACGGCGGGTGGCGCCGGCGCCCGTCCCGGGTCACGCGCTCCCGGCCTTCTCGTAGCGCAGCATCACCACCCCGTTGGGGAAGGTCCGCGTCGTGTCGAGCCGGAGGTCGTTGAAGGTGTCCGTCGGGGTGAGGAGCGGGGTGCCCCGGCCGATCAGGACGGGGTGGACGTAGATCTGGTAGACGTCGATCAGGTCGTGGTCGCGGAAGGAGGCGGCCAGGTTGGCGCCGCTGAGGGTCAGGTCGCCGTCCGAGGAGGCGGCCAGGGCGCGGACCTCCGCCGGGTCGACGCGCGGGACGACGGTGGTGTTCCAGTCGGCCCGGTCCAGGGTGGTGGAGTAGACGGTCTTCGGCATCGTGCGCCAGATCCCGGCGAACTCCCGCGTGGCGGGGGAGCTCTCCGGGTCGGCGTCGGCGGTGGGCCAGAAGTCGGTCATCAGCTGGTGGGTGCGGCGCCCGCTGAGGAACCGGCCCATGGCGGCGAGTTGCTCGTTGAAGTGGAGATGCAGCTCCTCGTCGACGCGGTGCCACGCGATGTCGTGGTCCGGTCCCTCGATGTAGCCGTCCAGGGACACGCCCGCGAACAGCACGATCTTTCCCGGCATCTGGTGCACGCCCTCTCGTAGGCGAGGGCCCCGGGCCGTGTCAGACCATGCGGCGGGCGCCCTCCTTGATGGCCTCTCGGATACGGTTATAGGTTCCGCAGCGGCAGATGTTGCGGATCTGGTCGAGATCGGCCTCGTCGACCTCGCGCCCGGCCTCGTGGGCGCGGCGCACGGCCGCCACGGCGGTCATGATCTGGCCGGGCTGGCAGTAGCCGCACTGGGCCACGTCGATGTCGAGCCAGGCCTCCTGCATCGGGTGGAGGTCCTTGCCGACCGTCGCGGGCAGGCCCTCGATGGTGGTGACCTCGTCGGCGGGCGCGAGGTCCTTCACCGGGACGGAGCAGGGCGTGAAGGCCCGGCCGTTGAGGTGGCTCGTACAGGCCTGGCAGACGCCGACGCCGCAGCCGTACTTGGGTCCGGTGACGCCGAGGACGTCCCGGAGCACCCAGAGCAGGCGGACGTCGTCCTCGACCTCGGCGGTGACGGGCTTGCCGTTGAGGATGAAGGTGTGCTGGGGCACGGTGGTTCCTGTTCTCGGTCGGAGTCGGAGTCGGAGTCGGAGTCGGAGGATCAGAGGGCGCGGGCGCGGCCGTCGGTGGGGGCGGCGGGGATCGGCGGGACGGTCGGCAGCGGGGTGAAGGGGAGCGGCTCGTCGTGGTTGACCGGGAAGCTGGTCGGCATGGTGCCGGTGGCCCGGCCGTAGGCGCAGGCGACGGCGGCCGCGGCGGCCCCGACGGCGAGTTCGCCGGCGCCGCCGGGCTTGTCGCCCGTGGGGGGCATGACGATGATCTCCAGCTCGGGCGGGGTGTTCCACTGCCGGGTGTAGTAGTAGTTGTCCCAGCTGCTCTCCTGGAAGTGCCCGTCCTTCAGGTGCAGGGAGGAGGTCAGCGTGAGGGCGATGCCGTCGATGATGCCGCCCATCATCTGGGCCTCCAGGCCGCGCGGGTTGACGGCGAGACCGACGTCGACGGCGCAGACGACCTTGGTGACGCGCGGGCCGGTGTAGGCGTCGCGGACCGTGCGCCCGGTGGTGGCGGGCCGGCAGTCGATCTCGGCGAGCACGGCGACGAAGGCGTGGTACTCGGGGTGGACCGCGATGCCCTGTGCGGTGCCGGGCGCCATCTGCCGTCCCCAGCGCCCCACTTCGGCGACCTTGTCGAGCACGGCGCGGGCCCGCTCGTCCTTCAGGAGGCGCCGCCGGAAGGCGAGGGCGTCCTGCCCCATGCGCTTGGCGAGTTCGTCGAGGACGAGCTCCTGCGCGCAGCGCACGTTGGGCGAGTAGATGTTGCGCATGGAGCCGGTGTTGAAGCCGTGGTCGACCTCGTTGAGGAGCTGGGTGGTGACGCCCAGGTGGTAGGGGCTCGCCTGGGTGAGCTGGAACATCGTCTCGGAGAACGCCAGGTTCGCCACCGGGAGCTGGGCGACCTCGGAGGTGATGATCTCGCCGATGCCGTGGCCGAAGTCGGTGGCGACGGAGGTGTGCCGCTGCTCGTACGTGAGGACCTCACCCAGCGCGTACGTGGCGCGCACCCGGGAGGTCGCCATCGGGTGCGTACGGCCCTGACGGAAGTCGTCGGTACGGTGCCACATGAGCCGGACCGGCTTGCCCATCTTCTTCGAGATCTCGGCCGCCTCGCCGGCCGCGTCGTGGAACAGCTTGCGGCCGAACGAGCCGCCGCCCTCGGTGACATGGACGGTGACGGCGCCGATGGGCAGGCCGAGCTGGAGCGCGATCTTCTCCTGGGCGACGATCGGCGACTTCAGGCTCGCCCAGATCTCGGCGGAGCCGGGCCGGACGTCGGCGACGGCGCAGTTGGTCTCCAGGGCGCCGTTGCTGGCGAAGGCGAAGGTGAAGCGGGCGTCGACCGACTTGGTGAGCAGGTCGATCGGCGGTACGACGAGGGGCAGTTCGGCCCGGCGAAGCTCCTGGAGGACGGTGGCGTCGGAGGCGCCCTCGGCGGTGCCGGGGCCCCAGGTGACCTTGAGCGCGCGGACGGCGTCGATGCACTGGCCGAAGGTGCGGCCCCGGACGGCCACGCCGGTGGAGACGGCGACGACATCGGTGATGCCCGGCATGGCCCTCACGTCGGCGAGGTTGTCCACGGAGCGCACGGTGCCGTTGATCGTCGGCGGGCGGCAGACCATCGTGGGCAGCGCGCCGGGCACCTGCACGTCCATGGCGAACTTCTTGCGCCCGGTGACGGCTTCGAGCGCGTCGACGCGCCCACGTCCGGTCCCGATGACGCGGAACTTCTCCGGGTCCTTGAGGGTGACGGAGACCTGCGTGTCGGTGAGCGCGGCGGCCTTCACCGCGAGGTCCCCGTAGCTGAGGCTCACCCCGGCGGCGGAGGTGATGACACCGGCCTTGGCGGTGAGCGTGCCGACGACCTCGCCGAGTTCGAGTGCGGCGGCGCGCAGCAGCCGGCCGCGGGCGACGGCGGCGGCGACGCGGATCGGGGTGAAGGTGGAGATGGTGGTGTTGGAGCCGCCGGTGAGCTGGTTGAAGAGCAGTTCGGGGCGGGCGTCGGCGAGGGTGACCCTGATCCGCTCGACGGGCAGGTCGAGTTCCTCGGCGATGATCATCGCGGTGGAGGTGGTGATGCCCTGGCCGACCTCGGCGCGGGGCAGCGCGAAGTGGGCGGTGCCGTCGGGGTCGATGCGGATGGTGATGAGGTTCGCCGTCGGGAGGGCGGCGTGCGTGAGCATGTCGTTGAGGTCGTAGATGTCGGCGGGCCCGGGGAGCGACGGCACGACGGCCGGCACCGCGGCGGCGGCCGGTGCGGGCGCGAGCAGGTCGGCGCCGACCTGCGCGGCGACCGTGAGGGTCGGCGCGGCCAGGACGTACCCGAGGAAACGGCGCCGTCCGATACCGCGGGGCGACGCGGCCTCCTGCTCGTGCTGTGCGGCGCGGTCCTGCGCTGTCATCGGCGCTGCCCTTTCGATGAGGGGTGAGGGTTGAGGGGTTACGGGTGAGAGCTGGGGGGTGAGAGTTGAGGGGTGAGGCGTTACGGGTGAGAGATGCGGGTTGGACGTGGCTGGTGACGCGCCCAGTGGATCATCACCCGTCCGGGCCTGCGGCGGGACCGGAACGGTCCGGCCTTCACCCGGGACACGCCAAGTTCTCACGTCCCCGGCGGGGAATAGCGGGCGGGGTGGCCCGGTTGCGAACTCCCGTGACGGCGAACCGCGCCTCCCGCTCGGAAGGATCGACCACCATGAAGATCGGCATCATCGGGGCAGGCAACATCGGCGGCAACCTGACCCGCCGTCTCACCGCCCTCGGGCACGAGGTGTCCGTCGCCAACTCCCGTGGCCCGCAGACGCTTTCGGCTCTCGCCGAGGAGACCGGGGCGACCCCCGTCACGGTCACGGAGGCCGCCCGCGGCGCGCGGATCGTGGTCGTCACCATCCCGCTGAAGGCGATCCCGGACCTCCCGGTGACGGGCCTGTTCGACGGGGCGGCGGAGGGCTTCGCCGTCATCGACACCGGCAACTACTACCCGCGCGAGCGCGACGGCCGCATCGCCGCCATCGAGGACGAGGGCCTGACCGAGAGCCGCTGGACCGAACGCCACCTCGGCCACCCGGTCATCAAGGCCTTCAACGGCACGTACGCCCAGGACATCCTGGACCGCCACCGCCCGTCCGGCGACCCCGAGCGCATCGCGCTGCCGGTCGCGGGCGACGACGAGCAGGCGAAGAAGACGGTCCGCGAACTCATCGACGAACTGGGCTTCGACACGGTCGACGCAGGCGGCATCGACACCTCCTGGCGCCAGCAGCCCGACACCCCCGTCTACGGCCTCCGCGCCGACGCAGCGGCAGTCGAACGCGCCCTGTCGGAGGCATCGCCGGAACGCCCGGAGTCCTTCCGGGGCTAGGCTCCCGCACCATGGCCGAAGCGGCGCACGGCCTTCGGCAAGGAGGTACGGTCACGAGGTCGGCCGCGTCGCCTGCCGCCGCTCCGTCTACCCCCGCCCCGTCGAGCGCGTCGCCTCGCTCCGCGACGGCGCGGGCTTCCGCGTGACCGCGCGCCCGGTGCGCGAGCCTGCCCCGGCCGGAGCGACCCCGCACCAGTCCCCGTCGGCCCGCCGGCCGGCGCGGCCCCACGCGCCCCGTGCCGTCGCGAGCGCTCGGCCCCCGCAGGTGCGCAGTTGCGTGCGGGACAGGCGGGCGCGCTGGCCGCCGCTCGCGATCAGTGCGTTCACCGAGACCATCGGGTCTCCCCCGGCGGTGCGGGCCACCAGCGCGCCGAGCATGAGTGGCAGCAGGGCGACCGCGAGGGCCGAACCGGTGGCCGTGGCCGTGGTCGTGACGTTGCGCGGCGGGCGGGGGGCCCGGGGGCGGCGGCGCGGGGGCTGCGTGTTCATGGTGACAGTCCATCAGCGGCCCGGGGGGCGGAGCACCGTGCGGGGTACTCAGGTGGACGGGTGCCGGGTACTCATCCTTGGGCGGGTCGTGGCGCCCGGACCGCTCGGTCCCGCTGGGTCGACTCCCCCGGCACGAGCCGCGACGGCACCGTGACCCGTTCGGGTTCGGCGCCCGTCAGGCGGTCGATGAGGGCCGCCGCGCAGACCGCGCCGACCCGCCGGGGGTCGAGGCTGAGGGTGGTGAGGGGCGGGCGGGTGCCCGGTTCGGCCTCGTCCATGACGGTGACCAGGAGGTCCCCGGGGATCGACAGGCCGAGCTCCTGGGCCGCGCCCAACACCGCTTCGCCGTAGGTGCGGTTGAGGGCGTGGACGGCGTCGGGGCGGGTGGCGAGGAGGCGGCGGGCGGCGTCGCGGGCCGGTTCGCCGGGGGCCGTGCGCTCGACGGCGGCCGGGAGGCCCCGGTCGGCGCACCACTCCGCGTAGGTCTGCTCGCTGTCGAGGGTGAACGAGTCGAGCTCGCAGCCGCTGAGCAGCCCGATCCGCCGGGCGCCCGCGTCGTGCAGATGGTCCATCACCAGCCCGATGCCGGTGACGATGTCGCTCTGTACGTACGGGAGTTCGGCGTGCGCCGGGTCGATCGGGCGGCCGTCGGTGACGACGGCGAGCCCCCGCCGCAGGGCCTCGTCGATGACGGGGTCGCCGGCGATGGGGTCGACGACGATCAGGCCGTCCATGGGGATGCGGGTCCACAGGTCCGTACCGGGCCCGACGGGCACGACGACGAGGGCGTAGTCGCGGTCGACGGCCTCGACCATGGCGCCCGCGGTGAACGCCGCGTAGTAGGGCCGGTAGGTGCGCTCCCAGGGCTCGGAGCTCTGGTGTCCCGCCGCGAGGCCGATGACTCCGGTGCGGCCGGAGAGCAGGACCTGGGCGGCGGGGTTGGGGCGGTAGCCGAGCTCCTCCGCCACCTGCCGGACCCGTTCCCGGGTGCGGGTGCTGACCTGGCCCTTGCCGTTCAGGGCGTGCGAGACCGTCGTGATGGAGAGACCGGCCGCCCGGGCCACGTCCTTGATGCCGACGGTCCGCCCGCCCTCGGCGCCGCGCCCCGCTCCGGCCGCCCGGCCGGTGTCCTTGGGCCTGCCCATCGCCGGGTTCTCCTCACCCTTGACTCCCAAAACCTTTTGGGTCAGCATACTCGACATTCCGCCACCCAAAAGGTTTTGGGAATCCCCCGGCCGCTCGTCCGGCCGCCCTGCGTCCCCTGTTCTCCGCGCCCCTTCGCCCAGTCCCGGGAGCCCCCGTGCGCCGTCCCGTCCCCGCCCTCCTCCGATCCCCGGCCCGCGCCGCAGCCCTGCTCGCGGCGGCCGTCCTCACCCTCTCCGCCTGCTCCTCCGGCCCCGGCGGCGACGCCACCAGCGCCGACACCAAGGCGCAGGGCAACCGCTACGGCGACTGCACGGTGAGCGGCAAGCGGGGCGAGCTGAAGCTGAAGACCGTCACCCCCGGCACCCTCACCGTCGCCGGCGACCTCCCCTCCGCCGGCTGGTGGAACGGCAACACCGTCGCCGACATCAAGAGCGGCTTCGAGTACTGCCTCGCCGCCGAGATCGCCCACCGCGCCGGACTCGACACCCT
Organism: Streptomyces sp. NPDC094032; assembly: GCF_040303965.1. Classification (NCBI taxonomy): domain Bacteria; kingdom Bacillati; phylum Actinomycetota; class Actinomycetes; order Kitasatosporales; family Streptomycetaceae; genus Streptomyces; species Streptomyces sp. NPDC094032. The sequence continues at coordinate 33,418 of NZ_JBEOUE010000035.1, forward strand.
CACCATCCGCAACGTCTCCTTCGACGCGATGGTCGCCGGAAAGGCGCAGGGCTACGACCTCGCGCTGGCCGAGGTGTCCATCACCGACGCCCGGCGCAAGGTGGTCGACTTCTCCACCCCGTACTTCGACTCCAACATCGGCGTCCTCGCCAAGCCGGGCTCCGTCACCGCCGCGAACATCCGCGGACTGCGTCTCGGCGTCAAGCAGGCCACCTCCGGCGCGGCCTTCGTCAAGGACGAACTCAAGCCCGAGAAGCCGGTGTCGGTCTTCCCCGGCGACCCCGAGATGCTCGCCGCGCTCCAGTCCGGGCGCATCGACGCCGCCCTCACCGACACGGCGATCCTGCTCGGCCAGGCGGCGAAGTCCAAGGGCGCGTTCTCCGTCGTCGGCCAGTACGCCACCGGTGAGTCGTACGGCGCGATCCTCCCCAAGAACGGCCCCGACACCGCCGCCCTCGACGGCGTCCTCGCCGCCCTGAAGAGCGACGGCACGCTCGACCGGCTCTCCCGCGAGCACCTCGCGAAGGCCTTCGGCGGCGACCCTGCCACCCTCCCCGTCTGGAGCCTGTGATGAGCGCCGCCACCACCACCGCCAAGCCCCCCGTCACCGCTCCCCCGCCCTCCGTCCGGCTCCCCCGCGTCCTGCCGCCGGCCGCGCTCGCCGTCGCCGTGCTGGTGTGTCTGGGCGCCGCCTGGACCGCCGCCGTGCTGTGGCAGGCCGCGCCCGCCGACGGCCCCTGGTCCTGGACTCTGCGGATCGTGGCCGCCGTCGGCGGGCTCGCCGCCCTGGCGGTCCTGAAGCCGGCCGGTCAGTCGGTACGGGCCGCCGCCCGGGCCCGTAAGGCGGCCGTCGACCGCTCGCGGCTCGCCGAGGCGCGCGCCGAGGCGGCCGACGCCCGCGAGTCGGCCTGGGTCACCATCGGCGCGTCCGCCTCGGTGCTCCTGCTGACCTCGCTCACGCTCTTCCTGCTCGCCAACGACCACGCCGTCCAGGCGACGTTCTTCAGCCCCGAGGCCATCGCGTCGAGCGCGGCCGACGTCGCCCGCGCCTTCGGCACCAACGTGTTCATCGCCGTGGCCGCCGAGGTCCTCGTACTCGGCTGGGGTCTGCTGCTCGCCGTCGCCAAGCTGGCCCCCGGCCGCGCCGGACGCCCGCTGCGGCTGCTCGCCACCGCGTACATCGACGTCTTCCGTGCCGTACCGAGCATCGTCGTCATCTATCTCATCGGCTTCGGCCTGCCGCTCGCCCAGATCCCGGGGCTGAGCGCGCTCACCCCGACCTGGGCGGCGATCCTCGCGCTCACCCTCACCTACGGCGCGTACGTCGCCGAGGTGTACCGCTCCGGCATCGACTCCATCCACTGGAGCCAGACCGCCGCCGCCCGCTCGCTCGGCCTGTCCCACTCCCGCACGCTGCGGCACGTCGTCGTCCCGCAGGCCGTGCGCCGGGTGGTGCCGCCCCTGCTCAACGACTTCATCGGGCTCCAGAAGGACACCGCCCTGGTGACCGTCATCGGCACCATCGACGCCTTCAACCAGGCCCGTATCTACGCCTCCAACGACTTCAACCTCTCCTCCGTGACCGTCGTGGCCGCGCTCTTCGTCGTGATCACGATCCCGCAGACCCGGCTCGCCGACCGGCTGCTCGTCCGGTCCGGCGCGGCTTCGAAGGGCGACTGAGACCCCCATGGCATTTCTCGATATCGAAGGCATCCGGAAGTCCTACGGCGCCCACGAGGTGCTGCGCGGCCTCGACCTGACGGTGGATCAGCACCAGGTGGTCACCCTCATCGGGGCCTCCGGCTGCGGCAAGTCCACCCTGCTGCGCTGCGTCAACGCCCTGGAGACCATCGACGCCGGGCGGATCGTGCTCGACGGGGACCCGGTCTCCGGGCGCGGCGTCGACGTGGACCGGCTGCGCCGGGACGTCGGCATCGTCTTCCAGCACTACAACCTCTTCCCGCACATGGACGTCCTCCACAACATCACCCTCGCGCCGACCGTGCTCGGCGTCCTGGGCGAGGAGGAGGCCGAGGAGCGGGCGATGGAGCTGCTGCGCCGGATCGGCCTCGCCGACAAGGCGAAGGCGCTGCCCGACCGTCTGTCGGGCGGCCAGCAGCAGCGCGTGGCGATCGTCCGGGCGCTCGCGATGCGGCCCCGGCTGCTGCTCCTGGACGAGATCACCTCGGCGCTCGACCCCGAGCTGGTCGCCGAGGTCCTGAACATCGTGCGCGACCTCGCCGAGGACGGCATGACGATGCTCCTCGCCACCCATGAGATGGGCTTCGCGAAGGAGGTGGCCCACCAGGTGTGCTTCCTGCACCAGGGCACCGTGCTCGAACAGGGTTCGCCGGAACAGATTTTCGGCGACCCTCGGGAGGAACGCACCAAGGCGTTCCTGCGACGCATCGTGGAGGCGGGTCGACTGTGACGCATCTGTCCGCACACCCTGTACTGGTGGTCCAGCACGAGGCCGACACCGGCCCCGCGCTGGTCGGCGAGCGGCTCCGCGAGGCCGGGCTCGACCTCCGGGTCCACCACCCCTGGCGCGGCGAGGAGTTGCCCGCCGACCTGTCCGGCTGGGCGGGCCTGCTCGTCCTGGGCGGCGCGCCCAACTGCGAGGACGACACGGCCGCGCCCTGGCTGCCGCGCGTCCGCGAGCTGATACGCGAGGCCGTCGAGGCCCGCCTCCCGGTCCTGGGCATCTGCCTCGGCGGCCAGATCCTGGCCCATGCCCTGGGCGGCCGGGTCGTCCGGCGCCCGCAGGGCCCCGAGGTCGGGGCCGTACCGCTGCGCCGGCTGCCCGCCGCCGACGGCGATCCGGTGCTTGGCGCGGTGCCCGAGGGGGCGCTCGCGGCCCAGTGGCACTGGGACGAGGTCGCGGAGCTGCCGGCCGGCGCGGTGCCGCTGCTGACCGGGGACGACTGCCCGTACCAGGCCTTCCGGGTCGGGCCCCGGGCGTGGGGTGTGCAGTTCCACCCCGAGGTGCTCGCCGACGCCATCGCCGACTGGGCGGACTCGGACGGACCTGCCGTACGGGAGGCCGGCGGCGACCCGGACCGCGCGATCACCTCCGTACGGGAGGCGGAGTCCGGACTGCGCGCGGTCTGGGGCGAGATGGCCGGGGCGTGGGGCGCCGTCGTGCGGGAGGCAGCGGCCGAGGACGGCCGGGTCGCGGTGCCCGGGTCCGGCGCGCGCCGCTGAGGGCGTGCCCGGCGGCGGGGATGATGGGATGGTCCGTGCGCACGCGTCCGTGTGCGCACGGACCGCAGTGAGGAGCAGTGCCACCCATGGCCGAGTACCGGATCGAGACCGTCCGCACCGGATACCGCACCTGGACCGCCCGCAACGACCGGGGCGCCGAGGTGAGCATCGGGGCCGCCGACGACGCGGACGCCCAGCCCTCGTTCACGCCGGTGGAGCTGCTGCTCGCGGCGATGGGCGGGTGCGGCGGCATGGTGATCGACCGTACGGCGCGGGCCGTCGACCACGACGACCTGCGGATCGTGGTCGAGGGCGTGGCAGGTCCCGAGGACGACGGCCGGGTCGGGCGGATCCGGGTCAGCTACGAGTTCGAGCTGCCGGACAGCAACCCGCGCGCGGCGGACGTGTTCGCCCGGGGGGTACGGCTCACCCACGAGAAGTTCTGCACGGTGAGCCGCACGGTCGAGCACGGCGCGGAGGTCGAGGCGGTGCTCCCCGACGGCACGGTCGGCTTCCGGGCGGGCGGAGCGGCGTCCGGACACTCGGGCTGACGAACACCGCCTCGCGCCCCGGCTACTCCTCGATCGCCCCGCCGATCCGGCGCAGGTGCTGCCGGAAGGTGTACGACGGGTCCTGGGCGCGCTGTTCCAGGTAGGCGTCGAAGCGGGTCTGGTCGCGCAGGGTGCGGCCGGACCTGATCAGCCGGGCCTGGTTCCGCTCGGTGCGGAAGATGTCCTCGGCGGTGTCCAGCACGGCTTCGGCGCGGGCCGCGGCCACGAACAGCACCCCGTCGTCGTCGGCGAACACCACGTCGTCCGCGCCGACCGTGTGCGCGCCGACCCGGGCGCTGCGCAGCGCCTCGGGCCCGCGCGGGTCGAGCCGTACCGGGCCGGGCGCGTACGCCCCGTACGAGAAGACCGGCAGGCCGATCCCGACGAGGTCGGGGGTGTCCCGGTGCAGTCCCCAGACGACGACGGCCGCGATGCCGGCGGTCCCGGCCTCCAGGACGGCGAGGTCCCCGACGCAGGCCTCGTCGGCGCGGCCCTCGTTGTCGATGACGAGGACGTCGCCGGGGGCGGCGCGGGTGTAGGCCTCCAGGAAGACGTCGACGCTGCCGTAGTGCCGTACGGGCAGGGCTCGGCCCGCGACCCGGTGGCCGGGGAGCACGGGCCGGATCCCGGCGGGCGCGGCCCGCAGCGGCTCCCCTAGCCGTACGCAGGCGTCGGCGATCAGCGGGGTGGCGAGCGCGGCGAAGCGCTTCGGCAGGTCGGTCACGGTGGGGTGCTCCCTTCGACGGGGTGGGGGTCCGGATGCTAGCCGAGCGGACACGTGCGGAGACGGCCGACGCGGGGTCGTCGGCCGGTGCCGGACGTTCGGGTGGCGCGGTACGGTCGCACGGTGCCGGAAGGCACCGGGGACCGGAGGGCAGCGGCCCGAGGAGCCGGAGGCCGACACCGAGGGGGAATCGCACCGTGATCGTCATCGCGCACCTCAGCGACATCCACGTGGACGCGTCACCGCGCAGCCGTGAACGGACGCGGGCCGTCATGGAGTTCCTGGACTCGCTCCCGTACGCCTTCGACGCGGTGATCGCCACCGGTGACCTGGCCGACCACGGCGAGGAGTCGGAGTACGCGTGGATCCGTGAGCACGTGCTGGGTTCCCGGCACCCGGTGCTGACGTGTCCGGGCAACCACGACCGCAGGGACGTGTTCCGGCGCGTCCTGCTGGAAGCCGGGCCGGCTGCTCCGGAGGCTCCGGTGAACCAGGTGCTACGAGGGGACGGCTTCGTCCTGGCGCTGTGCGACTCCTCGGTTCCGGGGAAGGACGAGGGATTCCTGGAGGAGGAGACGCTGGACTGGCTGGCGGAGGAGCTGGCCCGTACGCCCGGGGACGTCCCGGTCTTCGTGGGCTTCCACCACCCGCCGGTCGCGTTGGGCATCCCGTTCGTGGACGGTCTGCGCCAGTTCGGCGAGGAGCGTCTGGCGGCGCTGGTACGGCGCCACCCGAACGTCGTCGCGCTGCTCTGCGGACACGCGCACACCGGCGCGGCCACGGCGTTCGCGGACCGGCCGCTGCTGGTCGCACCCGGCGTGGTGTCGACGGCGAAGCTGCCCTGGGAGCAGGTCGGCGGCCCCCGGGACCATGTGTACAAGGACGAGGTGCCGCCGTCGCTGGCGTTCCACGTCTTCGACGACGGCCGGCTGACGACGCACTACCGGAGCGTGCCGGTGCGCTGACACCGCCCTGACGGGTGCGCTCGCCTCAGCCGGTCCGCGGCGACGGTTCCACCGGCGGCGGCTCGGGCGAGTAGCGGGCCCCGTGGGAGTTGAAGTGGGCCAGGTAGTAGGTGACTCCGGAGCGCCGCAGCTCCAGGGGCGGGGGGTCGGAGACCTGGAAGGGCGTCAGCCGGGGCTGATCGTCCAACCGGGCCGTCATGGCGGGGGTGTTCCACTCCCGCGCCCGCTCCTCCTCCTGTTCCCGCTGCCAGAGGAATCCTGCTCCGTACGGGATCTCCTCGTCGCGCTCCAGGTCGCACAGCGCCCGGAGCAGGGCCGTGCTGTAGCAGGTGCGGACCCGGAAGTTCGTCAGGAACCGGCGCTCGGTCACGATCCGCATGTACCGGAGGCTGTTGCGCCGGTGCCGTCCGACCACGACGACGGAGGCGTTCCCGATCGGGTTCGCGATCCACACCTTCGCCCCCGGCGCGAAGTGCCGCAGGCCGCGCCGGATCTCCAGCCCGCCGTCGCCGTGGCTGGTCTCCTCGGCGATGTTGGCCACGACGAACACGCCCAGCGCCTGCGGTCCGGATGCTGCTGTCATGAACACCATGATCTCCGCGGGCGAGCGCAGGTGTCACGCGCTTTCCGGGTGGCAGCCCCCGGCAGCGGGGACGGCCGGCCTCTTCGGGAGACCGGCCGCCCGCCGCCCCTCCCGCCTCAGCCCAGCCAGATCTCCCGGACGCCCCTCAGCGGGTCCTCCGCCACCTCGGGCGTGGTGTTCCAGAGCATCGTGGCGCGGTCGGTAGAGGTGTACGCGGGCCACTGCTCGCCCGGGTTCCGCTCCGTGATGAACGCGACCCACGCACGGTGCATGGCGTCGGCCAGCGCCTGCGGCGGGTTGTCGCCCGCTGCGGCCGTGACGCCCTCCGCGTCGAGGAGGTCGAAGGCGTAGGGCAGGTCGAGGCAGTGGAAGGACTGCCCGTTGACCGGCGAGGTCCAGTCGAACTGGTAGAGCCAGGTGGGCTCGCCGCGTTCCGCGCGGGCGTCGGCGACCGCGAGGGACGGGGCGCGGAAGGTCGCGTCGGTCAGGGCCTGGCCGAAGAGACCGGCCGGGTCGCCGTCCGCGTACGTCTCCGTGAACGCGCCCGCCCGGACCTCGTCGAGGCCGAGTCCGCCGAGCAGCAGCGGCAGCGGTACGGGCGTGCCGTCGGGGCCCGCGGCGGGCGTGGGGATCATGTTGAACTCGTGGGCGGTGAAGCCCAGCATCAGCGGCACCCCGGCACCGGCGTCGCCGGTGGTGAGCGCGTCGAGGACGGGCTCGGGGATCAGCTCGCCGTCGGCGAAGGGCACGAGGGAGAGCATCGGCGGCAGGCCCTCGCGGTCGGGGCCAGGCTCGCCGAGGCGGTCCTGGAGGCCGAGGATCTCGTCGTCGCCGAGGTCCTGGAGGGCGGCGGCGGTGGCCGGGAGGCCCGTACGGGCGGTGAAGAGGCGCGAGACGGCGCGGGCGACCTCGGGGCCGTCGGGGCGCATGACGGCGCCGGACACGGAGATCACGCCACGGAAGAGGTCCCGGGCGGACGGGACGGCGAGGAGGGTCTGGACGGCGCCGCCGCCCGCCGACTGCCCGGCGATGGTGACCTTGGCGGGGTCGCCGCCGAAGCGGGCGATGTTGTCGCGGACCCACTCCAGGGCGGCGATCCAGTCGCGTACGCCACGGTTGTCGGGCGCGTCGTCCAGGTGGAGGAAGCCCTCGATGCCGAGCCGGTAGCCGAGCGAGACGAGCACGACCCCGTCGCGGTTGAACGCGGCGCCGTCGTACCAGGGGCTGGCGGCGGAGCCCGCGACGTAGCCGCCGCCGTGGATCCAGACGAGGACCGGCAGGGCGGCGTCGGTGCCGGGCGCGGGGGTGAAGACGTTGAGGTTGAGCACGCCGTCGCCCGGGATCGACGGCTCGGGGATGGTGGTGACGTCCGCGAACGGGCGGCGCTGCGCGGTCGGTCCGTACGCGGTGGCGTCCAGCGGCTCGGTCCACGGCTCCGGCGGCACGGGCGCGGCGAAGCGGAGCGGGCCGACCGGCGGCTGCGCGTACGGGATGCCGAGGAAGCGGCTGCTGCCGTCGGCGCGGAGCTCGCCGCGGACCGGGCCGCGGGTGGTGGTGACGAGGGGCCGGCCGGTACCGGCCGTCGGGTCGGTGCTGCTCATGGGGGACTCCTGTCGGGGCTCGGGGCGGTTCACTTGACGCTCTTGATGGGTTTGATGGCCAGGGCGCCGACGAAGACGACGGCGATCGCGAAGACGAACAGCGCGCGGTAGCCGGGCGCCTTGTCGGCTCCGTCGGAGAAGAGGCCGATGATCCCGGCGGCGACCAGGGGGCCGAGGGCCTGCGGCACATTGGTGGCGATGTTGAGGATGCCGAGGTCGCGGCCCGCGCTGTCGCCGGCCGGCAGGACCTCGGTCATGAGGGCCATGTCGAGCGACATGTAGGTGCCGAAGCCGACGCCGGCGAGCAGCGCGTACACGTACATGGCGGTCGTGGTGGGGCTGATCAGCGGGACGACCATGGAGGCGGCGAGGACGAGCGCCGCGCCGCCGACGAAGATCTTGCGGCGGCCGGTACGGTCCGACAGCTTCGCGGCGGGCAGGGACCCGGCGAAGGTGCCGACGAGGGTGAGGACGGCCATGAGGGACTGGGCCCGGTCGACGGCGGGGCCTTCGAGGCCCACGTAGTCGGTGAGGGCGTAGCGCTGGTACATCAGCACGCCCCAGAAGCCGAGCACGAAGACGACGCGGGCGAGGAAGGCCCAGGCGAAGTCGGGGTGCTTGCGCGGGGAGACCCAGAAGCCCTTGAGGAAGGCGCCGAGCTCGAAGGGTGCGGGCTCCTCGGTGACCGGGGTGTCCTTGTTGAGCAGGACGAAGCCGAGGGTGACGACGAGGACGCAGGCGGCGAAGACGGCGTAGCCGATGCTGACGTCCGAGGCGAAGCGGGCGCCGATGACGATGCCGAGGGTGATGCCGATCTGGCCGCCGACGCCGATGAACGCGGAGAACATGCCGAGGCGTTCGGCCGGGACGCGGTCGGCGAGGATCGCGGTCATGGGGGCCTGGATCACGTTGAGCAGGACCTGGACGGCGACCCACATGACGGTGAGCCAGAGCAGCCCGGTGGCCTGGCCGATGGCGAGCAGCGCGAGGGTCGAGGCGATGGCGCCGAGCGCCATCCAGGGGGTGCGGCGGCCGAAGCGGCCCCGGGTGCGGTCGGAGAGCGCGCCCGCGATGGGCTGGACGAAGAGGGTGACGATCGAGGAGGTCATCGTCACCATCGCCAGGCCGGCCTCCTTCGAGTCCGGGGCGATGGCCTCGACCTGGATCGGCAGCAGGACGCTCAGCAGGCCGGAGTAGGCGAGGTAGAGCGTGGTGAAACCGGCCAGCATCGACCACAGGAGGGTCGTGGTCCCCGGGGCGCCGGCCGTCGCGGCGGCGGCCTGCGGGGAGGACGGGGTGGACATGGCGGTACTGCCTTCCTGGCCGGGCCGCCCCAGGTGCGTGGGGCGGTCGCGGTGGCCTCGTCGGCCTCGACCTCTTCGTCGGGGACGTCCACAGCGTCTGGCCGGAAACCATTTACGTCAATGGTCGAAATAAAAAGGTGACGCGTGTCACTTACTCGTGTCAACGCAGGGTGGTCCGCCGTGCGCTCCCCGCCGTCGGAGACAATCACCGGGTGCCAGGACCCGCCGTCGGACCGCCCTCCGACTCCGCCGCCGTACGCCGGCTCAACCTGTCGCGCGCCCTGCGGCACATCGCCGAGCGCGGCCCCTGCTCGCGCAGCGAGGTCTCGGCCGCGACGGGCCTGGCCCACGGCTCCCTCACCGCGCTCACCGCCGACCTCATCGACCGGGGTCTCGTACGGGAGGCCGGGCTGACCCCGGCCGGCGGGCGCGGCCGGCCCCGGCGGCAGCTGGCACTGGTCCCCGGACGGGTGCTCACCCTCGCCGTGCGGATCACCCGCGAGCGCCTCCAGGTGGCGGTCGCCGACCTCGCGGGCGAGGCCGTGCACCGCGCCACGCTCCCCCACCGCACCCCGCAGGGCGACCCGGCGGCCCTCGCCCGCGCCGTCGCGGACGCGCTGCGCGAGGCCCGGGCGGCCGCGGAGGCCGTGCCGGGGGCGCATCTGTGGGGCGCCGTGCTGGCGATGCCGGGGCCGGTGCACGCGGACGGCGCCCACGCCTTCAGCACCGACTTCGGCTGGCCGGGGCCGGTGGACCTGACGGGGCTCGTACGGGCCGAACTGCGGCGCGCGGGAACGGGCGAGGGCCTCCCGGAGCTGCCGCTGACCCTGGTCAACGACGCCAACCTCGCCGCGCTCGCCGAGTACCGCGCCCTGACCCCGCGCCGCGCCACGCCGCCGCGCTCCCTCGCGTACCTCAAGGCGGACATCGGCGTCGGCGGCGGGCTCGTCCTGGACGGGCGCATCCACACCGGCGGGCACGGGGTGGCGGGCGAACCGGGGCACATGCCGGTCGCCTTCGACGGGCCGGTGTGCGCCTGCGGCGGGCGCGGCTGCCTCGCGCTGTACGTGGGACCCGAGGCGCTGACCGACGCGGCGGGGCTCGCCGGGCTGCGCGCCTCGGCGGGCCCGGACGAGGCGCTGCGCGCCCTCGGTGAGGCCCTGGCGGCCGGGGAGCCGCGGGCCCTGGCCGCCCTCGACGCCGCCGGTGAGGTGCTGGGCGCGGCGGTGCTCGCGGTCACGAGCCTCCTGGACGCCGACGAGGTCGTCCTCGGCGGCTATCTCGCCGACTGGCACCGCTGGCTGGAACGCGGCCTCGCCGCCCGGCTCTCCGGCCGCCGCGCCCTCGCGGACCGGCTCGTCCCGGAGCCGGTGCCGGGTGTGCTGGGCGCGGACGCGGCGCTGGCGGGCGCGCTCACGTACGGGCGGGACGCCGTCCTCGACGACCCGGCGGCCGTACCGTCGCCGGGCCAGGTCGCGGAGTGACCGGGGCAACCGCCTGGCGGACGCCGGACGCGCCCGGTTGCCCGCTCGCGCGTCAGGGAAGGCTGGGCGTGTGAACGTGAGTCCCGATGCCCTGCTCGGAGCCCTGGTCGTGGTGGCCGGTGCCGTCCTCGTCGTCGCGGGTGTCCGCTGGAAGGGGCGGTCCGTGCGCCCGCCCGCGCCTCGGCGTGCGCGGCGGGCCGCCTGGCAGAGCTACGTGCGGGCGCTGACCCGCTCGGCCGAACTGGCCATCGCCTCCGCCCGGGGCGCGGCGGGGCGGGGCGAACCGGCCATCGTGACCGTCGAGTCCGTCGTACGTCTGGCGCACGAGCGCTTCGGTTACGAGGAGGTCAGCCGGGCGCACGCGGCCGCCGCGCTGCGCCACGCGTACGAGCGCGGGCGGTGTGCGGCGGACTGCATGACCGACGCCTACAGCTCGATCCAGTAGCGGCGCTTGAGGCCGATCTCGGTGGGGCGGACGTCCTCCAGGACGCCGCCGTTGCGCTCGATGGTGCGCGCCGAGGCGGTGTTGGAGTCGTCGCAGGTGAGCAGGACCCGGGTCAGGCCGAGCGACCGGGCCTCGGGCAGGACGGCGGCGAGCGCCCAGGTGGCGAGGCCCCGGCGGCGGGCGGTGGGGCGGATGCTGTAGCCGATGTGGCCGCCGGCCCTGAGCAGGAAGTCGTTGAGCTCGTGGCGCAGGTCGATCGCGCCGAGGTAGGTGTCGTCCTCGGCGATCCACCAGTGGGTGGCGTGCACCCGGCCCTCGGGCTGGGGCCGGGTGAGGTCGGACTGTTCGCGGAGCCGGCCGACCCAGGAGGCGAAGACCTCGGGGAGGGCGAAGGCGTCGTCCGCCGCGAGCCGGATGCCGGAGCCGTCCTGGTTGGCGCCGGGGCTCCACTCCGCGTGGGCTTCGAGCCAGGAGGTGTGGAGTCGCGCGGTGGGGGCGATCAGCTGCGGCATGCGGTGACGATAACAGCCGTCGGTGCCACGGCCACCAGGGGTTTCTTCCGCTGCGGGCGGCGGTGACGGGAGAGCGCCCGCCGCACGCCCGCCACGCGCCCGCCACGCGCCCGCCACGCGCCCGTGACACCGTCGACGCGCGCGCCGCCTCCGGCCGCGGTTCGCACTCCCGAACGAGCAACGGCGTCCCGCTGTGCGGGCGGGGTCAGGAGCCGGACGGTACGGCGTAGTCGCCGAAGCCGACCCAGTCCAGGGCCACGCAGGCTTCGTCGCCGAGCACCCAGGCGTCGTGTCCCGGCTGGATCTCGTAGAAGTCGCCGGGGCCCAGCTCGGCGCTGTCGCCGCCCTCGGTGACCACCTTGATGCGGCCGCTGACGACATAACCGACGTGGTGCGCCTGACAGCTGTCGGTGCCCGCGATCGGCTTCACGTGCTTGGTCCACTGCCAGCCGGGCTCGAAGACGGCCCGGCCGACCTGTCCCTTGTCCGTGTTGAGCAGGTCGAGGCGGCCCTTGCCCCCGTCGAAGGGGCGGGTCTCGTCTGCGGAGTCGAAGCTCCTGGAAACGATTCCGGTCATCGTCGTCCGCCTCCCGGCGGTGGAACGTGCGCAGGGTCCCCGAGTCCACTTCCAGGCTACGCCGACCTGCCGGACCTGGCCGTAAACCCCGTTGTCGCACAAGATCGGCAGGGGCTAGCGTGGCGGTATGACTGCCGGGTCGGCCATGGGCCGCGATCGAGTGAGGCGCCCGGCCGTGGCGTGAGCGCCGCCGGGCGGGGGGCGCGGGGTCCGCCGCGGCCGTCCCTCCCGTACCGCGTGTACGGGGTAGGAGACAGTCGACAGCGCTCGCCCTGTGAAAGGACCCCCCATGGCCGTTGAGCTCAACCACACCGTCATATACGCCCGTGACCGGCAGGTCTCCGCCGAGTTCCTCGCGGAGGTGCTCGGCCTCGCGGTCGGTGCCCCGATGGGCCCGTTCCTGCCGGTGGAGACCGGTAATGGCGTGACCCTGGACTACTACCAGCAGGGTGACGAGCCGTTCACGCCCACGCACTACGCGTTCCTCGTGCCGGACGACGAGTTCGGCACGATGATCGACCGGCTGGAGCGGATGCGGGTCACGTACTACGCGGACCCGAACCACACGGATCCGGGCCGGATCAACCACCGTGACGGCGGTCGGGGTGCCTATTTCGCCGACCCCGACGGCCACAACATGGAGATCATCACCCGCCCCTACACGCGCCGCTGACCTCGATGGCCTGGATGACCTCGATGGGGAGCCGGGCGAGCCGCCGGACGAAGAGGCTCGGTACGTAGCCGGGGGCGGCGTCCGCCGGCAGGGTGAGGCCGCTGGTCGCCGCCAGGAGGAGGCGCAGGGCGACCACGGCCTCCAGGCGGGCCAGATGGGCGCCGAGGCAGAAGTGGATGCCCCGCCCGAAGGCGGTGTGTCCCTTCGGCCCCGGCCGGTCGAGGTCGAGGGTGTCCGGCTCCGGGTGGGCCGCCGGGTCCCGGTTGGCGGCGCCCCAGAGCAGCATCAGCCGTGCTCCGGCGGGGAGTCGTACGCCGCCGAGCACGGCCGGGCGGGTGGTGATCCTGAAGTGGCCACGGAACGGGCTCTCCAGCCGCAGCGCCTCCTCCACCAGCCGTTCGACCGCAGGCGGGTCCTTCCGCAGCCGGTCCTGGAGCTCGGGGCGTCCGGCGAGCAGCCGCACGGCGCTGCCCAGCAGGCTGGTGGTGGACTCGCTGCCCGCGATGACCAGTTGGAGCAGCATGGCGGTGGCCTCGTCGGCGGCGAGTTCGCCGCGTGTGCGGGCGGCGACGAGGGTGTCGACGAGTCCGCCGGTGGGCCGGCTGGCGGCGGCGTCGAGCCGTACGCGGAGGTAGCCGAGGAAGTCGCCCATGTCGGCCCCGAGCCGGAGCATGCGGTCGGCGTCGGCGTGTCCGGAGAAGAGCTCGACGCCGGCGTCCGCCCAGGCGGTGAGCCGTGCGGCGTCGGTGTCGGGGAGCCCGAGGACGCGGGCGATGACGAGCACCGGGAGCGGCGCGGCGACCTCGGCCATCCAGTCGCCGCCGCCGCGTGCGGTCAGGGCCGCGATCCGGGATGCGGCGATCTCCTCGACGGCGGTGCGCCAGGACTCCACGGAGCCGCGCCCGAAGGCGTGCCGGACGATGGCGCGTTGCGCGGTGTGGGCGGGCGGGTCCGCGGTGGCGAGGACGTCGGGTCCGGTGCCGCCCGCGTCGAGCAGGGCGGGGCGGCCGTCGTCGCCCGCGAAGAAGAGCGCGGTGAGGTTGCTGGAGTAGGTGGCCGGGTCGTCGAGGACCTCCAGGACCTGGGCGTGCCGGGCGACCAGGTGCAGTCCGGCTCCCGGCAGGTGGTGGACGGGTCCGGCGGCGCGGAGCCGGGCGTAGAGGGCATGCGGGTCGTCGAGCGCGGCGGGGGTGAAGACGTCCTCGGCCAGGTCGGGGGCACGCGTCATGGACGGAGGATGGGGGACGGTGCGTGACGATTCAAGAGCGAGCGCATATCGATGCGCCGATTTCCTTGATCTTTTCGCGGGCGTTCGCCGGGCATTCTCCGCTTTGGTGGTTCCCGGCATATGCGAGGGCTGTTTTCTGTGCGGATCACCTATCGGGCAGATCTACACATAAAGGCCAGATAAGCGGACAATGAAACCGCGGCATCATGTCGCAAGCGCGGTCAGACGTGCAGGACGCCAGAAGGAGGCGAGTCGTATGGCCGACGTCTCTCACCGTCCCGGTGATATCAGCGGACACCCGGACGCGGGGGAAATGCGGGACCGTTACGCCCGCATGATGCAGACCCGTGGTGTCACGGCGGTCGAGGAGCTGGTGATCCTCGCCGGGCTCTGGGCCGCGGTCTCCGCGTGGACCGTCCACTTCGCCGCCGCAAAGCCGGAACTGGCCATCAGCAACCTGATCGTCGGCATCGCACTCGCCGGACTCGGGCTGTGCATGTCGATGGCCCCGGAGCGGTCCCAGGACCTCAACTTCGTGGTGCTGCTGCTCGGTGCGTGGCTGATCGTCTCCCCGTGGGTGGTCTCCCGGAACGCGGGAACCGGCGCGATCCTCAGCAATGTGATCACCGGCGCGTGCGTCTGCCTCTTCGCCCTCACGGCGGGCGGACTGCTCATGAGCAAGAGAAGGACGTGACCCTGATCCTCTCCCAGGAACGGCGTCGCCCCCTCGCAAGAGGAGGCGACGCCGTTCACTTCCGTCGCGCCCATATCTGTGAACGGCCACTGCCGGGTAACGGTTTGACCCCCACGGTTTCAGCCACATAAGTTCTGCGTAAAGTGAGCTCCACGGGGGCAGAATCCCCACTCGCAACCCAGTCCTTGGGGGGACAAAGTGAACTGGTATCTCGACGTTCTCAAGAAGTACGCGGTATTCACCGGCCGTGCGCGCCGCCAGGAATTCTGGATGTTCGCTCTCTTCAATCTGATCGCGGCGGTCATCCTCGTCATCGTCGACGCGGCGCTGGGCACGTATCCGCTGCTCTACGGCATCTACGTCCTCGGCGTGCTCCTTCCCAGCCTGGCCGTGATGGTCCGGCGTCTGCACGACACGGGCCGCTCCGGGTGGTGGATCCTCATAGACCTGGTGCCGCTGGTCGGCGCCATCATCCTGATCGTCTTCCTCGCCACCGAGGGCGAGGCCCAGCAGAACGCCTACGGCCCGAACCCGAAGGCCGCACCGACCTACTGACGGCCGTCCGCTCGCCGAAGCCCCCGTACGCGTCCGGTACGGGGGCTTCCCGCGTGCATAGAGCCGGTACGGCGCGTTCGACCGCGCCGCCTTGTGCACGATGGAGCGGGACCCGCCCCCGCCACCGCCCCTAGCCTCGCCGACACGGAGCGCGACAGCGGAAACGAGGGGCGGAACCACCGGTGAACTGGCTCATCCACGACTACCGCGAGAGCGATCTCGCCGCGGTCGTCCATCTCATCGACACCACGGCCGAGCTCGGCCAGGAGTCGGTCTTCTCGCTCGCCGAGTGCATCGGCGCCCTGACCTCGCGCCAGCCGGCCGTCGTCGCCGTCCACCAGGGCACGCCCATCGGCGCGGCGCTGGCCTGCGTCGCCGGCGAACGGGCCTGGGTCATGCGGATCGCCATCGCGTCGGCCTGGCGCGGCCGGGGTCTCGCCAGCGCCCTCCTCGTGGAGCTGGAACGGCGCCTGGTGGCCGCCCGGGTGGGCCGGATCGCCTACGTGCTGCCCGAGGAGGAGCTCGTCGGCGAGGGACTGCTCAACGCCGGGTATACCCGGCAGCCCGCCGTGGCCTACTTCGAGAAGGTCGAGCCGCTGCACGGGCCCGCCGCGAACCTCCTGGACGACCTCGGCGGGCGGCTGCTCCCCGCCGACCTGTGGGCGAGGGTCGCCGGCATGGAGCGGGAGAAGGACCTGATCGAGCGGCGGGTCGTGCTGCCGCTCGCCGAGCCCGAGCGGGCCGCCCGGCACGGGGTCAGGCCGCCGCGCGCGCTGGGCCTCTTCGGGCCGCCGGGCACCGGCAAGACCACCTTCGCGCGGGCCATCGCCTCCCGGCTCGGCTGGCCGTTCGTGGAGATCCTGCCCTCCCGGCTCGCGGACGAGGGCAACCTGGCGGCCGCGCTGCGCGCCGCCTTCGCCCGGATCGCCGAGCTGGAGCGGGTGCTGGTCTTCATCGACGAGGTCGAGGAGATCGCGCCCGTACGCACCGAGCCCGCGCAGCCCGGCGGGACGCACGGCGTGACCAACGAGCTCCTCAAGCTGATCCCCGGCTTCCGGGAGCGGGACGAACGGCTGCTGGTCTGCGCGACCAACTCGATCCGCTCCCTCGACCCGGCGTTCCTGCGCCCGGGACGCTTCGACTACCTGATCCCCATCGGCACCCCGGACAAGGCGGCCCGGGCCGCGATCTGGTCCCGCTACACGGACGCCCGGCCGGACGTCGACGTGGACGAACTCGTCCTCGCCAGCGAGCTGTTCACCCCCGCCGACATCGAGCACGCGGCCCGGATCGCCGCGCAGAACTCCTTCGAGCGGGACCTCGTGTCGGTCGGCGCCCGCGCCGGGGACCAGCCCGCGCCGGGCGCGACCACCCGGGACTACCTGGACGCGATCGGCCAGTGCCGGCCGACCGTGACCCCCGAGATGATCACCCAGTTCGAGTCCGACATCACCACCCACGCCCGGTTCTGAGCGGGCGGACGGCGGTACGGGACCCTCAGGCGCGCCGCCGCCGGTACAGCACCTGGTGGGCGTCCCACTCCACGAAGGAGTCGGCGTGGGCCATGCCCACGGCCTCCAGGAGCCGCCGCGAGGGCCCGTTGGCCTCCTGGGTGAGCGCGACGACGCTCGGCGTGGCGTCCAGGGCCCGCTCGACGGCGGCGGCGACGGCCTCGCGGGCGTAGCCCCGCCCCCAGTGCTCGGGCAGGAACTGGTACGACACCTCCGTCTCCCCGTCCCGCGCGCCCGTCTCCACGGTCACCAGGCCGAGCACCACGCCGTCGGCGGCCCGCTCGACGGCGTGGAAGCCGGGCGCCCCGACGATCCGCCGCTGCCGGATGCGCACCACGGAGTCGATCACGGGCCCGCCCAGGTGGCGCCGCACCTCGGGGTCGGTCCACAGCCGCGTCACCGCGGGCAGGTCCCGGGCCCGTACGGGGCGCAGGACGAGCCGCTCGGTGCGGAGGGGGGCGGGTGCGGGGGCCATCCCTCGATGATGCCAGGCCGCCCGGCGTGCGGAGCCCGGCCCCGCCCGCACCCCTACGCCAGCAGCGCCTTCACCTCGGCCCACTCCAGCTCCATGGTGGCGTGGCTCTCGCGGGCGGTCGCCGTGTCCTTGTAACCACTGGAGGTGACCACACAGACGACGGGACCGTCCGTCTCCCGGGGCCCGTGGGCGCGCAGGCTGGCCAGCCCGGCCGCCGAGGACACCTCGCACCACATCCCCTGTGCGGCCAACTCGGCGTGCGCGTCCGCCATCTGACTCTCCGTCACCGTACGGGCCGCTCCCCCGCTCGCGCGCAGGGCGACGACTCCGCGGTAGCCGCTGATCTCGCAGCCGATGGCGTACGCGGCGGTCGGCCCCACGGGGACGCGCGCGGTGTCCGCTCCCGTGCGCATCGCCTCGGTCAGGGCCCCCGCGGCGGCCGGCTCGGCCGCGTACATCCGGGGGACGGAATCGGTGACGCCGAGCCGCGCGAGCTCCTGGAAGCCCTTCGTGACGCCGAAGAGCAGCTCGCCGTACCCCGTGGGCAGATGGACGGCGGCCGGGGCGCGGCCCAGCTCCAGGGCGATCTCGTACGCGATCGTCTTGTACCCCTCGGGCCCGAAGGGGTGCCCGGTGTGCGCGCTGTCCGTCACGCCGCTCACCGGCTGGTAGCCGAGCTCGTCGACGATCCGGCGCATCAGCGGGCGCACCGAGGGGCGCGGGGCGGTGAGCACGGTCGCGCCGTAGGCGCGCAGGTGGGAGGCGACCGCCGGCGGGGCGAGGGCCGACGCGAAGACCACGCACGGCAGGCCCGCGCGGGCCGCGTAGGCGGCGGCAGCGGCGCCGTGGTTGCCGGAGGAGGACACGACGATCCCGCGCGCGCCGGACGCCACGGCGGCGCTCACCGCGACCCGGTTCAGCCGGTCCTTGTGGCTCCAGGTGGGGTTGCGCGACTCGTCCTTGATCCAGACGCCGTCGCCGAGCGCCACGAGCGGCGTGTTCCCCTCACCGAGCCCGGGCGCGGCCAGCGGCGGGAGCAGCGGCGCCCAGCGCTCCAGGCCGTGCGCGGCGGGCCGGGCGAAGAGGTCGTCCGGGACGCGGTCGTAGGCGTAGTCGATGTCCAGCGGGTAGGCGACCTCGTCCGTGGAGGTCACCGGACACCCGGCGGTCAGCGGCGGCCAGAGGGGATGGCGCACGGAAGGGTCGAGCAGAGCGCGCTGCGCGGTGGCGAGGGAGGTCACGGCGTCCTTTCGTACGGTACGGGCGAGAGGGACGTGCGGGCTTCAGCCCATCCTCCGTTGCAGTGCGGCGAGCGCGCCGGCGCGGCGGCCCGGGACGTGGCGGCGCAGTTCGACGAGGGACGGGCCGAGGGCGCGGGCCCTGGCCGGGTCCTCGATCTGCTCCCACTGGTGGTGGGCCCGGTCCACGGCCCCCTCGACGTCCGGTTCGTCGGGGCCCTGCCGGAGGCCGAGCCGGGCCTGCGCGGCGGCGATCCACAGCTCGCAGCTGCGCGCCGGCTCCCCGGCGAGCCGCGCGAGGTCGGCGCGTACCTCCACCCAGTGCACCGCCTCTCCCGACCGCGCGCCGTGGCGGCGCAGCGCCTCGCTCTCCCACGCGGCGGCCATCGCGGAGGCCTCGCCGTGCCGACCGGCCATGGCGGCGGCCAGGATGGCGGGGTGCGGGTCGTCCCCGCTGCCGGGCCGAGCCGCCGGGGCAGGGACAGAGACAGGGACAGGAGTAGGAGGAGGAGTAGGAGGAGTGGTCGGCCGGGGCGGCGCTGTCCGCGCCCCGACGGTCTGCCGTACGACGGGAGGGGCGGGGACCACCTCGGCCGGGGCCACTGCGGCGGGCGCCGGGACCGTCGCCGCGCGTCGTTCGGCCAGGGCCGGGCCGCCCGTTCCCTCCGGCCGCCTGGCCGGCGGTGCGACGGCGGCGGCCGGGGCCTGGCGCGGCGTGAGCAGGATCGCGTCCGTGGCGGCCGCCGCCGCAGCGGCCTCCGTGTGGAGGTCCGGGAGCGGGGGCCGGGCGCCCGTGCGCCAGACCGTGGCGAAGTGGCGGAGGTACTCCGGGGTCGAGGGGGCGCCCCGGCGCGGGAACGGGGTCAGGTGGGCGAACAGGGCGACCGAGGGCCCGAGTTCGAGGGCGTACGGGTCGGCGGCGAGCTGCTGGAGGAGTTCGGGCTCGGCCGCCAGGTCCGCCACGACGGTCGTGGAGCCGGGGCTGCGCGGCGCGAGCTCGGCGGCCAGCCAGTGCCAGGGAAGACCCGTGTAGCGCAGGGTCGTCGGGGTGCTGCGGGCGAGCGCGAGGTGCGGAAGGCGCTGTCTGCGGTCGAGTTGGAGCTGCCCGGCGAGGCAGAGGGTGAGCGGGCCGGGTGCGGTGGCGGCGGCCCGCAGCCGGGTCAGGACGGTCTGCGGGTCCAGCGGGTCCGCCAGTTCGACGACCGTCGCCATGTCCGTGCCCGTGAGCGCCCCGGCCGGCACCGCCGCGAGCGCGGGCAGCACGGAGGCCGCGTCCATCGCCCGGCCACGTCCGGCCGGCGCGGCCGCCAGCAGCAGGGCCGTACCCACGGTGTTCACTTCG
The DNA here is from genome assembly GCF_040303965.1 of Streptomyces sp. NPDC094032. Taxonomy (NCBI): domain Bacteria; kingdom Bacillati; phylum Actinomycetota; class Actinomycetes; order Kitasatosporales; family Streptomycetaceae; genus Streptomyces; species Streptomyces sp. NPDC094032. Next base: position 53,084 of record NZ_JBEOUE010000035.1, read on the forward strand.
TCGCTCACCACACCAGCACCGTAACCCGAGTCGGTGTGGCCGAAATGCATTCGGGTACCGGCCGGTCACCTGGTGGGCCTTTGGCATATGCCAGAAGCACCACCGTATCGAGTGTTGCCAAATCCCTTACGAGCTGTCTCGGCCTGTGCGAAAGTCGTCACCGGGCTTTCAACTTCATGACCTGGCCGCGCCACGTCGCCTGTATCGGAGTACGACATGCCGTCCCCTCTCTTCGCGGACCGTCCCGCCCAGCCGCCCGAGCCGGGCACGGTCGACGCGCTGATCTCGCAGACGCGCCGGCTGCGGGGCGACGTGGACGCGGTGCGCAGGGACTCCGCGGTGGACGAGGACGACCCGCACAACCGGTGGCAGCGCGCCCTGTGCGATCTGGCCGTGAACCAACTGGACGACCTCGGCGCGCACTTGGGCCAGCTGAAGGCGGGCCTGCCCGCCGAGCAGCCGGCGGAGGCGCCCGCCGCCTACGCGGTGCCGGCCCCCCGGACCACCGGCTCGCTCCTCTCCCGGGTCGGCAGCGCCGAGTGGGACCTGCTCACCGACGACGTGCACTGGTCCGAGGAGCTGTTCCAGATCTTCGGCCGCCCCGAGGAGCGCGGCCCCCTGTCGCTCGACGAGCTGCCCTCGCTGGTCTTCGCCGAGGACCAGCCGCTGCTCCAGGCGCTGGTGACGGACTGCCTGATCGACGGGAAGCCCATCGACGGCGAGTTCCGCATCGTGCGCAGCGACGGCCGGGTCCGCACGGTCCACATGACGGGCGAGCCGGTCCTCGACTCCGACGGCTGCACGGCCTCGATGTGGGCCGTGCTGCGGGACGTCAGCGAGCTGCGGCGCAGCGAGCGCGCGGTCCGCGAGAGCCGCGACAGCCTCCAGCGGCACCGGCAGATCGAGCACACCGAGCGCCGGGTCGCGGTCGAGCTCCAGGAAGCCGTGCTGCCGCCCTGGCGCGGCTCGCTCCGCTTCGCCCACGACGGACCGGCCCCGCTCGACGTCGCCGGCCACTATCTGCCGGCCGCGTCGACCGGGCTCATCGGCGGCGACTGGTACGACGCCCTGGCGCTCCCGGACGGGGACGCGCTCCTGACGGTCGGCGACCTGACCGGGCACGGGGTCGCGGCGACCTCCTCGATGGCCATGCTCCTCGGCGCGCTGCGCGGCATGGCGGTGGCCGGGATCCGGCCCGGCGCGCTGATGGGGCACCTCAACCAGCTCCTGGAGACCTCCGTCCAGCCGGCCCTGGGCAGCGCGATGTGCTGCCGCTACGACCCCAGGTCCCAGGTGCTCACCTGGTCCCAGGCCGGGCACCCCGCCCCGCTGCTCTTCCGCGACGGGGCGGTGCGCGCCCTGGCCAGGCCGGCGGGCGTGCTCCTCGGCGCGACGCACGGCGCCGCGTACGAGGAGACCGAGACCCGGCTGCTCCCCGGCGACCTGCTCCTGCTGCACACCGACGGGCTCACCCGCACGGCGGGCGCCCTGGACGACGACGGCGGTACGCGGCGGCTGCTGGCCCTCGCCCCGCGGCTGGCCACCGCCCGTGACGCGCAGGAGTGCGTCCGGTCGGTGGTGGAGGAGTTCGGCGAGGGGCCGCGCGAGGACGACGCCTGCGTGATGGTCGTCCGGGTCGGCCGCTGAGCCCCCTCCCCGTACGTCCCCCGGTGTCCCCCGTCGTGCCCCCGCGCCTCACGCCTCCCCGGTGCGCGGGCGGTTCGACGGGGCCTTCGGCAGCGCGGCCCCGAGCTCCTCGCGCAGGTCCTCGATCCTCGTGTGGCCCGCGTACTGGCCGGTGAGCCGGTACATCTCGCGCAGCCGGTCCCAGGTGCGGTGCGAGGAGGTCTCCCCCATCGACACCAGGGCGAGCCGGGCGTAGCGGTCCGCCTGCTCGGGGTCGTCGGCGAGGAAGCAGGCCGAGGCGAGCGAGATGTGGTCGAACAGCTTCGAGCGGTCGTGGCCGTCGCGGCGCAGTTCGAGCGCCAGCTTGGCGTGACGCTGGGCGGGGACCGCGGCGGCCGGGTCGTGGTCGGCCAGGGTGCGGTAGGCGAGCGCCTGCATGCCGTGCAGATCGGCCTCGTCGAAGTTCTGCATCCAGCTCGGCTTCTCCTCGCCCCGGTCGGAGACGAAGAGGTCCTCGGCCTCGCCGAGGGTGCGGCGCATGGCCTGGCCCCGGCCCATCGAGGCCTGCGCCCAGGCCTCGATGGTCTGGAACATGGCCTGCGTCCGGGGCAGCAGCCGCTCCCCCGCACCCGACTTGGCCAGCTTCATCAGGTCGAGGGCCTCGTCGGGGCGGCCGAGGTGCACCATCTGGCGGGCGGCGCGGGAGAGCGCCTCGCCGGCCCGCGGCCGGTCGCCGCCCTCGCGGGCCGCGTGCGCGGCGATCACGAAGTACTTCTGGGCGGTGGGCTCTAGGCCCACGTCGTGGGACATCCAGCCGGCCAGGACGGCCAGGTTGGCGGCGACGCCCCACAGACGCCGCTGGAGATGGTCGGGGTGGCGGTAGGCGAGCATCCCGCCCACCTCGTTGAGCTGGCCCACCACGGCCTTGCGCTGGAGGCCGCCGCCCCGGGAGGCGTCCCAGGCGCGGAAGATCTCCACGGAATGCTCCAGCGCGTCGATCTCGTCCGAGCCGATCGGGGCGGCCTCGTAACGGTCGAAGCCCGCCGGATCGACGTGGAGCGGATCCATGGCGCGGGGGGAGACGCCGGGTCGTACGGGGTCGGTGTGCAGCCAGTCGTGCATGGCGTTGGTGAGTACGGAGCCGGCGGCGAGCGCGGCACCCGCGCCCACCAGGCCGCGTCGGTTGAGCATGAGGTCCATTCCCGTGAATTCGGTGAGGACCGCTGCCGTACGCTCGGGCGCCCAGGGCAGCCCGTCAGGGTTGTCGTCGTTCCTGACGTCCCGCCTCTTCCCGGCGCGCCCGTGTCGTACGAACCCGAGGTCCTCGATGGTCACGACACGGCCGAGTCGCTCGGTGAACAGCGCTGCCAGCACCCGGGGCACGGGATCGCGCGGGGTCTCCCCCATGTCGATCCAGCGCCGCACCCGCGAGGTGTCGGTGGACAGCTGGGGGTGGCCCATGGCCGCCGCCTGCCGGTTCACGAGTCTCGCGAGTTCGCCCTTGGACCAGCCGGCGAGGCCGAAGAGGTCCGCCAGGCGGGTGTTGGTCTGTCCGGTCACGTCTAAGCCCCCAGGTTCTCGGCTGAGTTGACAGTAACCCCCTGTCATAGGGCTGGCGACTATTCGCCAGGGTTCGCCAGGGTGCGCCCGATGTTCCGCCACCCACCCCCGGGTGTCAGGTAGGAACGCGCCACCCCGCCCCGTCGACCGGCCCTCATTTTCCCCAGGGTGCGGACCGTTCGGGAGGGCGGGGAGACGCACGCAACTCGTCGGCGCGCGAAGGGATCTGTCTCCGCCATGTACACAGCATCGTCCTCCGTGACCGCCCCGCCCCGGCCGCTGCACCGCACCGTCCCGGCCGGCTCCGGACCGTACCTCGCCCCCGTTCCGCAGGGAGCGGCGCGGCCGAGGCGCTGGGCGGGGAGCACCGTCCAGCCGCCGAGCGGGAGAATCGACCTGTCCGGTCCCCAGGGCGCGCAGCTGCGCATGGCCATCGCCTCCGTCCACCGGATCTGCCCGGAGTTCAACCCGGTCCAGGTGCTGCGGCGCAGCGGCCGTTCCGTGCTGATCGTCGGGACGACCGGGCGCACCACAGCGGTCGCGAAGTGTTTACTGGACCATTCCCCCGCGTGGGTCGAGCGGTTCCGGCACGAGATAGCTTCCTACCGCTCCTTCGTCCGGCACCGTCCCCCGGTGCGCGCGCCGCGGCTGATCGCCGCGGACCCGGAGAACTGCACGCTGGTGATCGAGCGGATGCCCGGACGGGCGGCGGCGCTGACCCGCCATCCCGCCGAGGCTCCGCCCCGCGCGGACGTACGGGCCGCGCTCGGAGCGGTCGCCCGGCTGAACGCCTGGCGCCCGCCGGCCGGGACCTTCGACGCCCCGCTGGACTACGGGGCGCGGATCGCCCGCTTCCACGAGCTCGGGCTCTTCACCGACCGTGACCGTGACGACCTGCAGAAGCTGTTGCACGGCCTGGCCCAGGCGGGCGGCCGGCAGGGCATGGGGCAGTTCTGTCACGGGGACGCCCTGCTCTCCAACATCCTGCTCTCCCCCGCCGGTCCGGTCTTCGTCGACTGGGAGCACGCGGGCTGGTATCTGCCCGGCTACGACCTGGCGACCCTGTGGGCGGTCCTCGGTGACGCCCCCCTGGCGCGGCGGCAGATCAGCCAGCTGGCGCAGCAGGCGGGCACGGCCTCCCGGGACGCGTTCCTGGTGAACCTGATGCTCGTGCTGACCCGTGAGATCCGTACGTACGAGACGGCGGTGCAGCGCACGATCAGGGAGGCGCCGCCGGCCGGCTCGGTCCCGGTGCCCGCCGGGGCGGTCTCGCCGGGCGAGGAGCACCGGCTGCTGCTGCGGCGGCTGCACGACGACTGCGCGATGGCCCGGCGGGCCGTGCGCGCGGCGGTCGGGACACGCTGAGGGGTCCTGGCGAGGACGGGGGTGGCGCGCCGCGCGCCCGGTGCCGACACACCGGGCGGGCGGCGCGCCGTGTCGTGTCGTGTCGCGCGGCGGGGCGGACCGCCGCTCATTGGTCCACTCCACTGACGCGCCGCAGGCGGGCGCGCCGCCCGCGCGAAACTCCGCCCCGCTGCCGCTCCAGCCGCTCTGACGTGGGAAATCGCCTTTGCCTTCGGGTGATTGACGGATGCTCCGGAAGCCGCTACCCCTGTACGGGTTCGGTACCGCACGGCCCCTGTTCTCCCACCCGTCGCTGGAGGCTGCCTTGCTCCGTTCCGCGTTCCTCAGACGTGCCGCTCCGGCCGTCCTGCTCCTTCCCCTGCTGTCCGCCGCGCCGTCCGCGACCGCCGACGAGCCCGCGGCGGGTGCGTTGCAGCGCCAGTTCGCGGCGGCCGCCGAGCGGTACGGCGTGCCGCAGAGCGTGCTGCTCGGCGTGGCGTACCTCCAGTCGCGCTGGGACGCCCATGGCGGCGCGCCGAGCGTGACCGGCGGCTACGGTCCGATGCACCTGACGGACGCGGTGACCGCCCTCGCGGAGGCCCCGCACCACTCGGAGGGCGCGGAGGACGCGCGCGGCGACGACGCGCGGGCGCCCCGTACCGGCGTCACGGCGGAGCTCCCGAAGGCGTCGGAGCTGCCGCCTCGGCTGCGGACCCTGGAGCGGGCGGCGGAGCTGTCCGGCCGGTCCGCCGAGGAGCTGCGGACCGGGACGGCGGCGAACATCGAGGGCGGTGCGGCGCTGCTGGCCGACGCGCAGCGCGCGTCCGGTCGGGCGGCGAGCCCCGACCCCGCCGACTGGTACGGGGCGGTGGCGCGCTACTCGGGCGCCGACGACTCGGCGACGGCGGCGACGTACGCGGACGACGTCTTCGACGTGATCCGCACGGGCGAGTCGCGGACGACGGACAGCGGGCAGGTGGTGACGCTGGCGGCGGAGCCCTCGGTCGCGCCGGCCACCGGCCAGGTCGCCGCGCTCGGTCTGCACGCGCCCGCCGGGGGCCCGGTGGAGTGCCCGCGCTCGGTGGCCTGCGAGTGGATCCCGGCGCCGTACGAGGAGTTCGGGGACGGCGACTACGGCAACCACGACCTGGCGAACCGGCCCGCCTCGCAGTCGATCGACTACATCGTGATCCATGACACCGAGGCGAGCTGGGACACCACCCTGAAGCTGGTGCAGGACCCGACGTACGTGTCGTGGCAGTACTCGCTGCGGTCCTCGGACGGGCATGTCGCCCAGCACCTGGCGCTGAAGGACGTGGGCTGGCACGCGGGCAACTGGTTCGTGAACGCGAAGTCGGTGGGTCTGGAGCACGAGGGCTTCCTGACCTCGCCGGACTCCTGGTACACGGAGGCGATGTACCGAAGCTCCTCGCGCCTGGTGCGGTACCTGGCCAAGCGGTACGGCATCCCGCTGGACCGGCAGCACGTCCTGGGCCACGACAACGTGCCGGGCACGGTGACCTCGTCGATCCGCGGGATGCACACCGACCCGGGTCCCTACTGGGACTGGGCGCACTACTTCCAGCTGCTCGGCCGGCCGATCACGCCGAGCGCGGGCCCGGACGCGGGGGTGGTGACGATCCGTCCGGAGTACGTGGCCAACCAGCCGGTGTACACGGGGTGCGTGACGGCCGGGGTGGCGTGTGCGCCCCACGGGAGCGGGGCCGTGCGCCTGTACACCTCCCCGAGCGCCGACGCGCCGCTGGTGAAGGACATCGGACTGCGCCCGGGTGGGCAGGACTCGACCGACGGGGTGAACGACACGGGGGCGCGGGCCTCGACGGGCCAGAGCTTCGCGGTCGCCGAGCGCCGGGGCGACTGGACGGCGATCTGGTATCTGGGGCAGAAGGCCTGGTTCCACAATCCGAAGGGGCAGCGGACGGCGGTGAACGCGCGGGGTGTGGTCCTGACGCCGAAGGAGGGTCTCGCGTCGGTGCCGGTGTACGGGAGGGCCTATCCGGAGGCCTCGGCGTATCCGGCGGGCGTGCCGGTGCAGTCGGTGTCGCCGCTGCCGTACAAGCTGCTCGCCGGGCAGCGGTACGTGGTGGGCGGGAGTACCCCGGGCGAGTACTTCTTCGCGCCGGTGTTCGATCCTTCGGGACATGTGGTCGTGCGCGGCCAGGAGGAGTACTACGAGATCCAGTTCGGGCATCGCGTGGCCTTTGTAAAGGCCGCTGACGTGCGGGTTTCGCGAGCCTGACGGCTCGGGAGCGGACATGCTCCGGGAGTGCCGGCGGGCCGTGGCCCGACCGGCACCCCCTGGTGTTCATACGACTATTCCGGTGTCCGCGTGGAGGCGGGGGTCGAGGGGTAATGCTCGGCCGGACGACTGCCCCCGCTCACCGAAAGGCCTTCCTGGCATGGCTCAGCCCTTCGTTCTGCCGGATTTCTATGTTCCGTATCCGGCGCGCCTCAACCCCCATGTGGAGACGGCCCGCACCCACACGCGGGACTGGGCACGGGAGATGGGGATGCTGGAGGGCTCCGGCGTCTGGGAGGAGGCGGACCTCCAGTCGCACGACTACGCGCTGCTCTGCTCCTACACCCACCCGGACTGCGACGTGGAGGCCCTCTCCCTCGTCACCGACTGGTACACCTGGGTCTTCTTCTTCGACGACCACTTCCTGGAGATCTTCAAGCGCTCCCAGGACCGGGCCGGCGGCAAGGCCTACCTCGACCGGCTGCCGCTGTTCATGCCGGCCGACCCCGCCGCGGGCATGCCCGAGCCGGTCAACCCGGTCGAGGCCGGTCTCGCGGACCTGTGGCGGCGGACCGTACCGTCGATGTCGGAGGCCTGGCGAGTGCGGTTCGCCGAGGCGACCGAGCATCTGCTGTACGAGTCGCTGTGGGAGCTCGACAACATCAACGAGGGGCGGATCGCCAACCCCGTCGAGTACATCGAGATGCGCCGCAAGGTGGGCGGCGCGCCCTGGTCGGCGGGGCTCGTCGAGTACGCGGCGGGCGCCGAGGTCCCCGAGCAGGTGGCGTACGCCCGGCCGCTGCGGGTGCTGCGGGACGCGTTCTCCGACGCCGTCCATCTGCGCAACGACCTCTTCTCGTACCAGCGCGAGGTGGAGGAGGAGGGCGAGAACAGCAATGGCGTGCTCGTCCTGGAGAAGTTCCTCGGCTGCACGACGCAGGAGGCGGCCGACGCCGTCAACGACCTGCTGACCTCGCGGCTGCACCAGTTCGAGACCACGGCGCTGACCGAGGTGCCCGCGCTCTGCGTGGAGCGGGGGCTCGGCCCCGAGGAGGCGGCGGCCATCGCCGCGTACGTCAAGGGGCTCCAGGACTGGCAGTCCGGCGGCCACGAGTGGCACATGCGGTCGAGCCGCTACATGAACGAGGGGCTGGTGACGGAGTCCACGCCGTTCGGCCGGCCCCTCGGCACCGCCGCGTTCGACATCAGGAACCTCTTCGGCGGGCGGCAGGCCGCGAGCCGGGCGCGGACGCTCACCCATGTGCCGCACCAGGAGGTGGGGCCCTCGCTGCTGCCGGAGTTCGACCTGCCGTACCCGGTGTCGGTCAACCTGCACCACCAGGAGGTCAAGCGGCGCTCGGAGGAGTGGGCGGAGCGGGTGGGGCTCCTGGAGGACCTGTGGGACCGGTCCATGCTGGAGGGCTTCGACTTCGCGCTCTGCTCGGCGGGGCTCGATCCGGACGCCACCCTGGAGGAGTTGGAGACCAGCGCGCTCCTGCTGACCTGGGGCACGTACGCGGACGACTTCTACCCCGCCGCCTTCGGCGGCACGCGCGATGTCGCCGGAGCCAAGGCGCAGACCGAGCGGCTCAAGGCCCTGATGCCGCTGGACGTTCCGGAGGCCGCCCGGACCCTTCCGGTGTCCAACGCCCTGGAGCGCTCGCTGGCCGACCTGTGGCCGCGCGTCACGGCCACGATGGCGCCCGACGCGCGAGCCCGGCTGCGGAGCGCCATGGAGGTGATGCTGGACAGCTGGCACTGGGAGCTGCACAACGCGGCCCTGAACCGGGTGCCCGACCCGGTCGACTACATCGAGATGCGCCGCGCCACCTTCGGCGCGGAGCTGACGATGCTGCTGGCCCGGCTGGGGCACGAGCGGGTGCTGCCGGCCGAGATCTTCCGGACGGGCACCGTACGCGCCCTGGAGAACGCGGTCGCCGACTACGGGGCCTTCGTCAACGACCTCTTCTCGTACCAGAAGGAGATCGAGGTCGAGGGGGAGCTGCACAACCTCCTGCTGGTCGTGCAGACCTTCTTCGACTGCGACTATCCGGCCGCCGTCACGATCGTGGACGACCTGATGCGGGGTCGGCTGCGCCAGTACGAGCATCTGAAGAAGTACGAAGTGCCGTTGCTGTACGCGGACTTCGGGCTCGACGCGGCGGGGCGGGCCGCCTTCGGGCGCTATCTGCGGGAGCTGGAGGACTGGCTCGCGGGGGTCCTGCACTGGCACCGGAACGTGCGGCGGTACGGGGCCGAGGAGCTGCGGGCGCGCGGGGGCGGGGCGGGGCGGTCGCTTCCCGGGTCCGGGGGGTTCGGGGCCTTGGGGGCCTTGGGGGCCTTGGGGGCCTTCGGGGCCTCGGGGGCGCGGTGGGGGTCCGGTTTCGGTTCGCTGGTGCTCTGACGCCGTAGCGTGAAGCCGCCTCCGGGGAGCCGGGGGCGGCTTCACGTTACGGGCGCAGGCCGCGCAGCTGGTCGAGTTCGCGGCGGTCGCGCTTGGTGGGGCGGCCGGCGCCCCGGTCGCGGACGGCGGCGACGGCCTCCTGCTCGCGCGGCGGCGGGGGCGGGCTGTTGTCGACGTAGGCCTCCGCGGCGGCCGGCGGGCCGACCCGCTTGGTGAGCAGCTCCTTCACCACGACGATCCGCTGCCGGCCGCCGTGCAGCAGCCGCACCTCGTCGCCCGGCTTCACCGGCTGGGCGGGCTTGGCCCGCTCCCCGTTGACCTTGACGTGGCCGGCCCGGCAGGCCGCCGCGGCCTGGGAGCGGGTCTTGGTGAGCCGGACCGCCCAGATCCAGCTGTCGACGCGTGCGCTCATCGGCCCCCGCCCTCCCCGTCAGCCCTGCTGGAACAGCTCGGCGGGCAGCGGCTTCAGCAGCGCGTACAGGTCGTCGGTGATCGGCCGGTCCCAACTGGCGATGGTCACCAGGACGTTGTCGCTGCGGTCGAACTGCACACAGGAGATCCGGCTCTCGGAGAGCTTCAGGCGGCGCACGATCAGCAGGTTGTCGCCCTGCATCACCGGCACGTCCTCGACGTCGACGACGTCGACCGGCTCGTCGTTCTCCAGGGCGGCGAGCAGCTGGGCCACCTCGAAGGGGATCTGCCCGTCGGCGAGCTCGCGCGCCGGGGAGCCCTCCGGGAGGTTGCCGATGATCATCGCGGGTCCGCGGCCGCCGAACAGGTCGTAGCGCAGGAACACGCCCTGGCAGGTGCCGTCGGGGGCCGGGAGCAGACCGGCGCCGAGATTGCCGGGCCAGTCCCCCGGGTCCATGGCGAGGACATCGAAGTCCGGGCCAGCGGGTGTGGCGGCGCTGCGGCGGCGGAGGAAGGACATACCGCCATGGTACGTGTCCCGGCGCCGGGGCCTGTGCGGCGGCCCCGGCCCGGATCCGCCGGACGGGCCCCGGGTGCGGCGCGTCGGGGTGGTGTCACCTGCCGCCGCTGGTCAGGGCCTGCGCGAGCCCGGCGGGGTCGGTGCCCAGCTTGCGGTAGACGCCCGACAGGAGCCGGGTGACGGTGGCCCGGTCCAGGCCCAGGACGGCGCCCGGGTCCTCGCCGCGGACGGTCAGCTCGGCCGCGCTCCGCTCGCGGACGGTGAGCGTGTCGGTGCCGGTGGGGTGGAGCGTACGGGGACGCAGTCCGGCGGCGGCGAGCTCGGCCCTGGCGTCGTCCACGAGGCCGTCGGCGCCGCAGCTCTGGGCGGTCTCCAGGCCCCGGTAGAGGTACTCGGCGGCCTCCGCGGTGCGGCCGGTGCGGCGCAGCGCGGCACCGAGGGCGACGAGGGAGCGGGCCAGCTCGTACGCGGCGGGCGAGCGCTCCAGGCAGGACACGGACTCCTCAAGGAGCTTGACCCGGTCGGCTTCGCCGGAGACCTCGGCGGTGACGCGGAGCGCCTGGCCGATCGCGGAGGGCGCGCCGTACTGGCGGGCCCTGGCGACGGCCTCCAGGGCCGTTTCGCGGGCCCGCTCGGGGGTCTCGCAGGCCTCGGCGAGGGCGAGGTGGAGCTGCCAGGGGCACCAGGCGGGGTTGCGCATGCCGCGCGGGTCGAGGCGGCGGCCGACGGCGGCGAGCTCGGCGGCGGCCTCCTCGGTGCGGCCGGTGGCCAGGAGGAGTTCGGCGTGGACGGTCTGGGAGTCCGGGAAGGTGACGGCGGCGGGGAAGGGCTCGCCGAAGTCGTGGGCGCGGGCGACCCGCGCCGCCTCCTCCGTGCGGCCCCTCGCGAGCAGCACCTCGACCATCACGCCGACCGCGTACCACTCGCACGGGGTGCGGGGTCCGACGCGCTCGGCGAGCCGCAGGCCGGCGCGGACGAAGTCCTCGGCCTCGACGAGCCGGCCGCGGCGGTAGCGGATGTAGCCGAGGAGGGTGTACGCGAAGGAGAGGTGGGCGCCGCGCCAGCCCTGGCGCTCGAACTCGGCGGTGCCGGTGGCGAACAGCTCCTCGGCGCGGCCGGGCCGGTCGGCGTAGAGGAAGGTGAGGGCGACGAGGACCGGGACCTCGAAGCCGCGGCTCTCGTCGGCCCAGCTGAGGCCGCCCTCCAGGGCGCGCTCGGCGTGGCCGACGGCGACGGCGGAGGGTTCGGCGCGCAGGGTGGCGTCCCAGGCGCGCAGGCCGATGATGTAGCGCTCGGTGAGGTCGCGGCCGGTGAGCCGGTCGGCGAGCCGGGCGAGGCGGCGGGAGCGGGCCGGGGAGTCGGGTTCGTCGGCGCGGAAGGCGTCCCACATGAACTTCTCGGACTGCATCCGCAGCCGGCTGCGGGCGTCCGTGGTGAGCCGGGACTCGCGGCCGAGGAGCTCGGAGGCCTCCACGAGGCGGTCGCTGTGGGCGAGGACCTGGGAGAGCCGGTAGACGATGCCGTGCCGCAGGGCGGAGTCGGCGACCGGTTCCTCCAGGGCGGCGCGCAGGTGGTTGACGGTGGTGGCGGGTTCCGTGAGCAGGGAGGCGCAGCCGAGCTCGAAGAGGACGGCGGCGCGCTCGTCGTGGTCCGGGGGTTCGCGCAGGGCGCGGGCGAGGTAGCGGCGGGCGGTGTCGGGCGCGCCGGCCCGCAGGGTCTCCTGGGCGGCGGCGCGTAGGTGCTGCACGACCCAGGGGTCGCTCTCGGGGTGGGTCTCGACGAGGTGGCGTGCGGCGGTGGTCGAGCCGAGTCCGGCGTCCACCACGCACCAGGCGGCCTGGCCGTGCAGGGCGACGCGGGTGGCGGCGGGGATCGCGTCGTAGACGGCGGTGGCGATCAGGGGGTGAACGAACTCCAGCGTCTCCGTGCCGGGTTCGGCGTCCGGGGTGGGCTGGGCGGCCGGGGCGAGCACGCGGGCGCGGCGGAGTCGTTCGGCGCAGCGGGCGACCTCCTCGCCGCCCAGTCCCGCGACGGCGCCCGCCAGTTGCGGGGAGATCTCCGTGCCGAGGACGGCGCAGGCCCAGGCGAGGCGGACGGTGGCGGGGCCGAAGCCCTCGATCTGGGCGATGAGGCCGCTGCCCTTGACGGCGGCCGAGAGGTCCCGGAGGGCGTGGGCGCGGTCGGCGGTGGGTTCCAGGCCTCGGTCGCGGACCCTCGCGGCGAGTTCGACGGCCTCGAAGGGGTTGCCGGAGGTGACCTCCCAGTACTCCTGGCAGAAGGCGTCGTCGGCGTGGGCGCCCACGCGGTCGCGGACCAGGCCCGCGATGGCCTCGGAGGTCAGGGGCTCCAGGCCGATCGGGCGCCTTCCGGAGCGGCGGCCGGTGAACTCGGCGCCCGATTCCGGGAGTTCGTCGGGGCGGTAGGCGACGACGAGGAGCATGGGGAGGTCCTCGGCGCGGGGCGCGAAGGCGGAGAGCCAGCCGAGGGACTCGGGGTCGGCCCAGTGGGCGTCGTCGAGGACGACGACGAGCGGGGCCCGGCGGACGGCCAGGTGGGTGAGGACCCAGTCGAGGCCGTCGCGCAGGCCCTGGGGGTCCGGCGGGGAGCCCTCGGCGGCGGTGCACAGGCCCAGGGCGGGGCCGACGATGTCGTACCAGCTGCCGAGGCGCTCGGTGAGTTCGGTGCGGGAGGCCGCGGCGAGTTGGGGCTGGAGGAGCTGGCGGGCCACGTGGAAGGCCACGCGTTGTTCCTGGTCGCCGCCTCGGGCGGAGAGGACGGTGCAGCCCTTGGCGGCGGCTCGGCGGCGGATCTCGGCCAGGAGGGTGGTCTTGCCCAGGCCTGCGGGGGCGGCGTAGGCCAGGATGCCGCCTTGGCGGGGGAAGGGGGTGGCGGCCGTGGGTGGGTGCGGGTGCCGGGGGCTCCGCGGGGGTGGGGGTGTCCGGACTGCGACCTTCACTTCGCTTCGCTCGTTACGGGCGCCGCCACGTCCGGACACCACATCGGAAGAGCACACCAAAGAAAAACACTCACAAAATACAA
>NZ_JBEOUE010000036.1:0-64582 GCF_040303965.1 Streptomyces sp. NPDC094032
CGATCTGCGCACTTCACTTCGCTTCGCTCGTTCAGGGCGCCGCCACGTCCGGACACCCCCACCCCCGCTCCGGCCCCGGACCCCTCCCCGCCGTCGTCGGCTTTCCGCCGGGCGTTCCTTTGGCAGACTGGGGCGCATGGCCATCCACGAGAACCTGCTGGGGGGACCGGCCCCCACCCATCTGCCCGACGACCCGGAGCCGCGCGAGCTGCTGGCCGGCGGGACCGCGCCGGCGGACGTCGCCGCGAAGTACCCGACCTCCTCGCTCGCCTGGGCGCAGCTCGCCGACGACGCGTACGAGCGCGGCAGCGTCGTCGAGTCGTACGCCTATGCCCGTACGGGCTACCACCGGGGGCTCGACGCCCTGCGCCGCAACGGGTGGAAGGGGCACGGGCCCGTGCCGTGGGAGCACGAGCCGAACCGGGGCTTCCTGCGCGCCCTGCACGCCCTGGCCCGTGCGGCCGGCGACATCGGTGAGAAGGAGGAGTTCGAGCGCTGCTCCACCTTCCTGCGGGACTCCTCGCAGACCGCGGCCGACACCCTGGGTTAGTTCCTGGGCCGCCCCCCCCGTCCTTTGTGGCGGGGGGAAATCCGGCCAGATGTTTCCGAGCCGTTCGACGGTGTTCGAGGCGTCGGTACCATCCTCCGGACCGCGTACCACCGAGCGGCCGGTGTCGAGGCCCCCCACCTTCCTCTCCCCACCCCGGCCCACGCAGGGGGAGAAGTCTGTCTTGGGCAAGCGCGCCGCTCCGCAGAGGCGGGGCCGGTTTCTTCTGCCGGTGCTCGCGTTGATCCTGGTTGTGTTGGGGGGTGGGGCCGTGATCGCTCGTTATGACGTCGGCCCCCTTCCGTCCGCCGGTCCCGAGTCGTCCTCTGTTCCGGACCGTCCCCGTGCGACGACCGTGGCGCCTGTGACCAAGCCTGTGACCAAGCCTGTGCCCGAGCCTGTGGCTACCTCTTCGTCCGGTCCTCGGCAGAGTGGTGTGCCTCGGGTGGGGGCCGGGACCTTCAGTACTGCTCAGGCCAGTGGGGCTCCTGTGGGGAGTGGCGGGGCGCTGCGGCGGTACCGGGTGCAGGTCGAGGACGGGATCGATCTCTCCGCGCGGGATGCCGCCGGTGAGATCCAGCGGATTCTCGCGCATCCACGCGGGTGGGCCGCGCATGGGCGTGGCCGGTTCCAGCTTGTTTCCGGGGAAGCCGATTTCGTCATTCGGATCGCCACTCCCGACACCGCCGACAGGCTGTGTGGAGAGAGTGGGATGGATACGCATGGTGAGCTGAACTGTGAGACTGCTGCTGGTGTTGTGGTCAATCTGCGGCGGTGGGTGCTTGGGTCGCCCACGTTCGCGGGAGAGCCCGCCGAGTACCGGCATCTGATCATCAACCACGAGGTCGGGCACGAGATCGGGATCCGGCATCACATGGGCTGTCCGGGGGCGGGGCGGTTGGCGCCTGTCATGATGCAGCAGATCAAGGGGCTCGACGGGTGTCGTTCGAATGCGTTTCCGTATGACGAAGACGGTATCTACATCACCGGGCCGATCGTGTCATGATGCGCATGGGAGCCCGTGCGACGAGGCACGACTCCTGAGGGGACCGGGGCTCCCGTGCCGGAAGGCGACGAGCAGACCGCTACCCGGCAGTACGTATCGAGGAGACAGAAATGTCGACCTTCACAGGTTCTCCCGATGCCTCCGGAGCCGGTTCGGTCGCTGACGACCCGAATCTCGACTTCGCGGGCACCACGCCGTACGAGGACTACGTCCAGGCGGACGTCCTCACCCATCTCCAGCACCTGCGCTCCGACGACCCGGGCGAGATGGTCTTCCTGGTCACCACCCAGGTCATGGAGCTGTGGTTCACCGTGATCGTCCACGAGTGGGAGACCGCCAGCCGGGCCCTGCGCCGGGACGATCTGGGGGTGGCGCGGGACGCGCTCAAGCGTTCCGTGCGCGAGCTGGAGGCCCTCAACCAGTCGTGGCGGCCGCTCGCCCAGCTCACCCCCGGGCAGTTCAACGCCTACCGCAGCGCGCTCGGCGAGGGCTCCGGCTTCCAGTCCGCGATGTACCGGCGGATGGAGTTCCTGCTTGGCGAGAAGTCCGCGTCCATGCTGGTGCCGCACCGGGGCGCGCCCCGGGTCCACGCCGAGCTGGAGAAGGCGCTCCAGGAGCCCAGCCTGTACGACGAGGTGCTGCGGCTGCTCGCCCGGCGTGGCCTGGCCGTTCCGGCCGAGGTCCTCGACCGTGATCTCGCGCTGCGGTACGAGCCGCATCCTGGCGTGGAGAAGGTCTGGGCCGGGGTGTACGCGGACTCTGATCAGAACGCCGAACTCGTGCGGCTGGGCGAGGCGTTGAGCGACGTCGCCGAGCTGGTGTGGCGATGGCGCAACGATCATCTCGTGGCGACCCGGCGTGCCATGGGCTCGAAGACCGGCACCGGCGGCTCCGCCGGCGTGGCCTGGCTGGAGAAGCGGGCCCAGAAGAACGTCTTCCCCGAGCTGTGGACGGCCCGTAGCCATGTCTGAGCTGGAGGAGAAGGCGCGCCTGCTTGATGAGGGTGATGGGCTTGCCTCGTGGCGGGAGAAGTTCGCGCTCGATGGTGGGGTCTATCTGGATGGGAATTCGCTGGGTGCGCTTCCCGCTCATCTTCCTGCGCGGATGGCCGATGTCGTTGCGCGGGAGTGGGGTGAGCTGCGGATTCGGTCCTGGGACGAGTCCGGGTGGTGGACCGCGCCCGAGCGGATCGGGGATCGGATCGCGCCGCTCGTGGGTGCCGGGCCTGGGCAGATCGTGGTCGGTGACTCGACCAGTGTGAATGTGTTCAAGGCCGTCGTTGCCGGTGTTCGGCTTGCGGGGGAGGGGCGGGACGAGATTCTCGTCGACGCCACCACCTTTCCCACGGACGGGTACATCGCGGCGTCCGCCGCGCGTATGACCGGGCATCGGGTCGTGCCGCTTGAGCCTGGTGAGATGGTCGCCGCCGCTGGGCCGCGTACCGCGCTCGCCCTGGTCAATCACGTCGACTACCGCAGTGGGCGGCTCCGGGATCTGCCCGGGCTCACCGCCGCGCTCCACGCCGTGGGCGCGCTGGCCGTCTGGGACCTGTGCCACAGCGCCGGCGCCCTGCCGGTCGGGCTCGACGCGCACGGGGTCGACCTGGCCGTCGGGTGCACCTACAAGTACCTGAACGGCGGGCCCGGTTCGCCCGCGTACCTGTATGTCGCCGAGCGGCACCAGGCCGGGTTCGACTCGCCGCTGCCGGGCTGGAACTCGCACGCCGATCCCTTCGGGATGACGCCTGGTTACGAGGCCGCCGACGGCGCGGTCCGGGGGCGGGTCGGCACGCCCGACATCCTGTCGACGCTGGCTCTGGAGTCGGCGCTCGACGTCTGGGACGGGGTCCGGATCGAGGACGTACGGGACAAGTCCCTTGCCCTCACCGACTTCTTCCTGGAGTGCGTCGACGCGTACGTCCCCGAGGGCCGGGTCGTCTCCGTGACGCCCGAGGCGCACGGGGAGCGGGGGAGTCAGGTCGCGCTGCGGTGCGAGCAGGCGCCCGATGTCATGGCGGAGCTCATTCGGCGTGGAGTCGTCGGTGATCTGCGCCGGCCGGACATTCTGCGGTTCGGTTTCACCCCGCTGTACGTCGGCTTCGCGGACGCCGAGCGGGCTGCCCGGGTGCTCGGGGACGTGCTCAGGGACCTGCCTCCGGCATAGGTCTGATGATCGCCTGATCTGCGGGTGTCGGACTCCTGGTACCGTCCCCGCAGGTCAGGCCAATTCGGCCTCGTATCCGAGAGGTTGGAAGCAGCATGCCGGACCCCGCCGCGCGCGACGCCGCCGAAGAGGCTTCGGCCCTCTCGCACCCGGCCGTCGCCCCGGACGCCTCCGCCGCGTACGGCGAGCATCCCGACCAGGTCGTCGACTTCTACGCCCCGCGCGACGGCCGGACGAGCGCGCCGCTCGTGGTCGCCCTGCACGGCGGCGCCTGGCGCGCCCCCTACGACCGGCAACACCTCACCCCCTTCGTGGACTTCCTGGCCCGGCGTGGTTTCGCCGTCGCCAACGTCGAGTACCGGCGGGGCGCCGACATCCCCCGGCAGGGTGCCGTGGGGCCGGTCGCCGGGCGCTGGCCCGAGACCTTCGATGATGTTGCGGCTGCGCTCGATGCCCTGCCGGATCTGGCGGCTGAGGTGCTGCCTGCCGCTGATCCGCGGCGGATCGTGCTGACCGGGCACTCCGCCGGTGGGCATCTCGCTCTGTGGGCCGCCGCCCGTCATGTCCTGCCCGTCGGCTCCCCCTGGCGCCTGTCCGCCCCGCCTGCCCTGCGCGGCGTGGTGGCCCTCGCCCCGATCGCGCACTTCGCCCGGGCGGTGGAGCTGGATGTGTGTGGTGGGGCTGTCACTCAACTCATGGGTGGGGAGGGGCGTTTTCCGTTTGCCGATCCTTCTGTTCTGCTGCCTACCGGGATCGCCACCACCGTCGTCCAGGGGCGTGAGGACACCGTCGTTCCGCCCGCCGTCGCCGAGGCCTATGTCGACGCCGCGGCCAAGGCCGGTGAGACGGTCGGGTTCACCCTGCTGGAGGACGCCGGTCACTTCCCGCTGATCGATCCGGCGGCGGACGCCTGCGCGGTGGTCGCGGAGGAGATCGCCCAGCTCGCCTGGTAGGTGTTCCGTAGTCCTCAAGGCGGACCTCCGAGGATCCGTATCCAGCGGGACGACCCCGTCACCGGCCACCCGTACGGTGGTCGGGTGACTTCGACGACCCAGACCCCCGAAACGAGCCGCAGCCCCGAGCTCCGCCTGACCATGAAGGCGCTCGGCGGTCTGCGGGAGGACCTCCTCGACAATCCGAACGCCTACCGGCCGCTGCCCCGCATGGACGTGGAGCGCGGTCTGACCCGCTTCCTCCCGGCGCGGATACGGGTCCACGCGGGCCTGATCCCGCACGCCCTGGTCGTCGGCCTCGCCGCGATCGTGTTCGGCATCGGCTTCGTGACCGGCGACACCGGGTACCGGGGCCTGACCGGGCTGTTCTACGCGGGCTTCCCCGCCGCGACGGTGCTGCTCACCCTCGTACGGCCGGTGTCGGCGTTCTGGGTGTCGCTCGGCTCGACCCCGTTCATCGCGTACATGGGCGCCTCGGGCATGTGGCCGTGGGAGCCGAACTCGCTCGGCGCCCACCTCGTCGTCCTCACCGTCGTGGCCCTGCGCACCCGCCCGCGTACGGCCGGCTGGATGTGGCTGATCACCGCCGGGTACGCCTTCGTCACCAGCTTCCTCCTCGGGATCGGGCGCACCAACGACGCCCCCCAGCTGCTGTTCTTCTCCGCGCTGATCCTGCTCGTCGTCAGCGTCCGCCAGATCCGCCGCGAGGCCGCCCGCGAGGTGACCGCCCAGCAGTCGGTGACGGCCGTGGAGCGTTCGAAGCGCACCCTTCTGGAGGAGCGCACCACCATCGCCCGCGAGCTGCACGACGTCGTCGCCCACCACATGTCGGTCGTCGCGATCCAGGCCGAGGCCGCCCCGTACCGGGTCGAGAATCCGCCGCCGGAGCTGGAGCAGGCCTTCGTGACCATCCGCGAGAACGCGGTGGCCGCCCTGACCGAGCTGCGCCGTGTCCTCGGGGTGGTCCGCGCGGAGGACTACGAGGCGCCGGACGCCCCGCAGCCCACCCTCGCCGACCTCGACGGTCTGGTCGGCAACGTCCGCGAGGCCGGTCTCGACGTGACGCTCACGGTCACGGGTGCCGTGCGGGAGCTGCCGCAGGGCGTCGAGCTCTCCGCGTACCGGATCGTGCAGGAGGCCCTGTCGAACGTGCTGCGGCACGCGCCCGGCGCCGGTGCCGCGGTGGAGGTCAGCCATGTGCTCGGCGGGCTTGGGCTGCGGATCGTCAACGGGCCCGCGCGGGGTCTGGTGAAGCCCTCGCCGGGGGCCGGGCACGGCATCACCGGGATGCGGGAGCGGGTCGCCATGCTGAACGGCGAGATGACGGCCGAGCCGACCGACGAGGGCGGTTACGCCGTGACCGCGTACATCCCCGTCCCCCGTGAGGAGGTCGTCGAATGACGATCCGGGTCCTGATCGTCGACGACCAGATGATGGTCCGCGAGGGTTTCTCCGTGCTGCTCGGCGCCATGCCGGACATCGAGGTCGTCGGCGAGGCCGTCAACGGGCGCGAGGCCGTCGCCCAGGTCGCCGCGCTCCGTCCGGACGTGGTCCTGATGGACATCCGTATGCCGGAGCTGAACGGCATCGACGCCACCCGCGAGATCGTCGCCGCCGACGCCGACGCGAAGGTGCTCGTCCTCACCACCTTCGACCTCGACGAGTACGTGTACCAGGCGCTGCGCGCGGGCGCCTCCGGCTTCCTGCTCAAGGACGCCTCGGCTCGGCAGCTCGCCGACGGCGTCCGGGTCGTCGCGGCCGGCGAGGCGCTGCTCGCGCCGACCGTCACCAAGCGCCTGATCACCGAGTTCGCCCGCTCGGCCGTTTCGCCTCGGCCGCCCGCCATGGCGCAGGTCGGCGAGCTGACGGAGCGGGAGACGGAGGTGTTGGTGCTGATCGCGCAGGGGCTGTCGAATGTGGAGATCGCGGATCATCTTGTCGTGGCCGAGTCCACCATCAAGACGCATGTCAGCCGGATCCTGGTGAAGCTGGGGCTGCGCGACCGGACGCAGGCGGCGGTCTTCGCGTACGAGGCGCGGCTGGTCCAGGTCGGCGGCTGAGGGGCGGAACGGGGGTAGCGTCCGGTCATGGACGCTGCCGATGCCAAAACTGCCTTCGACCCCTGGTCCCCGGAGTTCGTAGCCGATCCGTACCCCGCGTACGCGGAGCTGCGCGCGACCGGCCGTGCCCACTGGTACGCGCCGACCCGCCAGTGGCTGATCCCGCACTACGCGGACGTGTCGGCGCTGCTGCGGGACCGCCGCCTGGGGCGTACGTACACCCATCGCTTCAGCCACGAGGAGTTCGGGCGCGCCGCCCCGGACGAGGCCCACGAGCCCTTCCACACGCTCAACGACCACGGGCTGCTCGACCTGGAGGGCGCCGACCACACCCGGATCCGGCGGCTGGTCTCCAAGGCGTTCACGCCCCGGACGGTGGCGGACCTGGAGCCGACGGTACGGCGGCTGGCCGGCGAGCTGGTGGGGGCGCTGGTCGCGGACGGCGGCGGTGATCTGCTCGCGGCCGTCGCCGAGCCGCTGCCCGTGGCGGTGATCGCCGAGATGCTCGGCATCCCCGAGGGTGACGAGGAGCGGGCGATGCTGCGGCCCTGGTCCGCGGACATCTGCGGCATGTTCGAGCTGAACCCCTCGGAGGACACGGCCCGGCGCGCGGTCAGCGCCTCGATCGAGTTCTCCGGCTATCTGCGGGAGCTGATCGGCCGGCGGCGCAAGGAGCCGGGGGACGATCTGATCTCGGCGCTGGTGGGGGTGGCGGAGCTGACCGAGCAGGAGATGATCTCCACTTGCGTGCTGCTGCTCAACGCCGGTCACGAGGCCACCGTGAACACCACGGTCAACGGCTGGTGGACGCTGCTCTCGCACGGCGTGCGCCCCGATCCCGAAAAGTTGTCCACAGCTGTGGACGAACTTCTGCGCTACGACACCCCGCTCCAGATGTTCGAGCGCTGGGTCCTCGACGACATCGAGCTCGGCGGCCAGGTCATCCCCCGTGGCTCCGAGGTCGCCCTGC
This sequence comes from Streptomyces sp. NPDC094032, assembly GCF_040303965.1. Taxonomy (NCBI): domain Bacteria; kingdom Bacillati; phylum Actinomycetota; class Actinomycetes; order Kitasatosporales; family Streptomycetaceae; genus Streptomyces; species Streptomyces sp. NPDC094032. The sequence goes on from NZ_JBEOUE010000036.1 coordinate 7,700, forward strand.
TCTTCGGCTCCGCCAACCGCGACCCGGCCCGCTTCGGCCCCACCGCCGACCGGCTCGACCTCACCCGCGCCGACAACCCGCACCTCACCTTCGGCGCCGGCATCCACTACTGCCTGGGCGCCCCGCTCGCCCGCCTGGAGCTGACCGCCGTCTTCGGCGAGCTGCTGCGCAGGGCACCGGGCCTGCGGCTGGCCGCGGACCCGGTGTGGAAGCCGGGATATGTCATCCGGGGCTTCGAGGAGTTGCTGGTGGAGGTCTGAGGTCCCGCTCAGGTCGTCATGTCCCGGCGGCGCAGTCCCGCCAGGCCGCCCGCCACCAGGGCCGCCGCGAGCGCCGTGAGGGCGAGCAGCGGGGTCCAGGCGAGCTCCTGGCCGGGCAGCTTCGGCAGGTGGGCGAAGGGGGAGAGGTCCAGGAAGGCGCTCGGCAGGTCGAGCGCCGGGCCGATCCAGCCGAGGGCCAGGGACACCCCGGCCACGCCCCAGGCGGCGACGGCGGCCTTCGGGAAGGCGCCCCACAGCAGCACCGTGAGGCCGGCCAGGGTCCAGACGGCGGGGAGCTGGGCGAGCGCGGCGCCCAGGAGCGGGCCGACGTCGTGGCCGTACGAGAGGGCGAGGCCGAGTCCGCTCAGGAGCATGACCAGGGTCGATCCCGCGAAGGCGACCACCAGGTGCCCGGCCGCCCAGCGCAGCCGTCCGACGGGGGCGACGAGCAGCGGTTCGGCGCGCTGCGAGGTCTCCTCGCCGTGCAGCCGCAGCACCGAGCCGACCGCGAACAGGGCGGCGACCATGCCGAACAGGCCGGTCATGGTGGCGAGGAAGGCGTCGGTGAGGGCGCCCTGTCCGCCCATCCGCTCGAAGATCTCGCGGGCCCGCTCGTTGTCGCCGACCAGGTCGGCCGCGCCCTCGGCCATGCCGCCGAAGACCAGACCGCCGAGCAGGAAGCCGAGGGACCAGCCGAGCAGCGTGCCGCGCTGGAGCCGCCAGGCGAGGGCGCCCGCCGTCGCGAGCCGCCCGGTGGCCGGGCCGGGACGGGTGGGCAGGAAGCTCATGCCGAGGTCGCGGCGGGCGGTCAGCGCGTACGCGAGGGCCGTCTGGACGCCGATGGCCGCGGCGGTCAGGAGCAGCACCCACCAGCGTTCGCCCGCGAAGGCGCGGACGTGCTGGGCCCAGCCGACGGGGGAGAGCCAGGTGAGGACCGACTCCCCGTCGGCCGAGCCCGCGTCGCCCGCCGCGCGCAGCACGAAGGCGAGGCCGAGGAGGGCGGCCGTCAGGCCCTTGGCGAGCCGGGCGCTCTCGGTGAGCTGGGCGACGATCGCGGTGAGGGTCGCGAAGACCATGCCGGTCCCGCCGATCGCGAGGCCGAGCGCGAGGGCCCCGGCGGCGCCCTGTCCGGCGAGCCCGGCGGTGATGATCAGGGCGACGGCCGCGTTGGCGGCGAGCGCGGTGAGCAGGGCGGCGGTCAGCGGGGCCCGGCGGCCCACGGCTCCGGCGGACAGCGGCTCCTGACGGCCCGTCTCCTCCTCCTCGCGGGTGTGCCGTACGACGATGAGCAGGCTCATCACGGCGGCGAGCACGGCGGCGAAGGTGCCGAACCGCCAGGCGACGAGCCCGCCGAGCGAGTCGTCGAGGACCGGCCCGTACAGGGAGCGCATCGAGCTGTTGGCGTTCATGGAGGCGGCGAGCTCGGCGCGCTGGGCGGCGGTGCCGTAGAGGCCTTCGAGGGAGCCCGCGCCGCTGGCGACCAGGCCGCCGGTGACCAGGGCCCAGACCGGCAGCATCAGCCGGTCGCGGCGCAGGGCGAGCCGGGTGAGCGCCCCGGTTCCGGTGAGAGTGCCGGAGAGAGTACCGGTGAGAGTTCCGGTGGGAGCGACCGTACTCATCGGGCCGTCGCCTCGGCTTCCTCGTAGTGGCGGAGGAAGAGCTCCTCCAGGGTGGGCGGGGTGCTGGTGAGGGTGCGGACCCCGGTGGTGGTGAGCGAGCGGAGCACCGCGTCCAGCTTGTCGGTGTCGACCTGGAGCCGGACCTTGGTGCCCCGTACGTCCAGGTCGTGCACGCCGGGCAGGTGGGCGAGCCCGTTGGGGGGTCCGGCGAGTTCGGCGACGACGCTGGTGCGGGTGAGGTGGCGCAGTTCGGCGAGGGAGCCGGACTCGACGGTGCGGCCCTTGCGGATGATGCTGACCCGGTCGCAGAGGGTCTCGACCTCGCTGAGGATGTGGCTGGACAGCAGCACGGTCGCGCCGCGCTCGCGGGCCTCGCCGACGCACTCCTTGAAGACCTCCTCCATCAGCGGGTCGAGTCCGCTGGTGGGCTCGTCGAGGACGAACAGCTCCGCGTCGGAGGCGAAGGCGGCGACCAGGGCGACCTTCTGCCGGTTGCCCTTGGAGTAGGTGCGGCCCTTCTTGGTCGGGTCGAGTTCGAAGCGCTCGACGAGCTCGGCCCGGCGTGCGGTGTCGAGGCCGCCGCGCAGGCGTCCGTACAGGTCGATGACCTCGCCGCCGGAGAGGTTGCGCCAGAGGGTGACGTCGCCGGGGACGTAGGCGATCCGGCGGTGCAGCGCGACGGCGTCGGCCCAGGGGTCGCCGCCGAGCAGCCGCACGGCGCCGGAGTCGGCGCGGAGCAGGCCGAGCAGGACCCGGATGGTCGTGGACTTGCCGGCGCCGTTGGGGCCGAGGAAGCCGTGGACCTCGCCGGACGTGACGTCGAGGTCGAGGCCGTCCAGTGCGTGGGTGCGGCCGAACGCCTTGTGGAGCCCGGCGACCGTGATTGCCTTCGTCATGCTTCAGAACGTACGCGACTTTCACAAACTTGTGAAGTTAAGGAAGCGTAGAAAGTTGGTGACATAGTGGAAGGCATGACGACGACCAACGAAGAGGCGGTCTCCCGCTTCGTCGAGCGCTTCGCGGCCGAACTCACGGAGGCCGGCATGCAGCGCATGGCCTCCCGCGTCTTCGCGGCGCTGCTCGCCTCCGAGACGGCCTCGATGACCTCGGCCGAGCTCGCCGAACGGCTCCAGATCTCCCCGGCCGCCGTCTCGGGCGCGATCCGCTACCTCTCGCAGGTCAGCATGGTCAGCCGCGAGCGCGACCCCGGCACCCGCCGCGACCGCTACGTCCTGCACAACGAGCTCTGGTACGAGACCTTCACCCGCCGCGACCAGGTCCTCATCCGCTGGGAGAAGGTCCTCAGGGACGGTGTGGAAGCCCTCGGGCCGGACACCGCGGCGGGCGCCCGGACGGCCGAGACCGCCGAGTTCTTCGACTTCCTCCAGAAGGAGACGCTCGGCCTGATGGACCGCTGGCGGCAGCACAAGGAGGCTCAGGGAGCGGGGACCCCCGACGCGCTCTGAGGCGGTGCGAGCCGCGCCAGGTACTCCCGCGCCGACGGATCGCCCGCCGCCAGCTCCTCGTACGGCCCCGAGGGCCAGACCGGCCGCCCCCCGATCCAGGGCACGACGACCTGGGTGCCGTCCGCCGCCGTCACGCCCCGCAGCTCCACCGGACCGCACGGCTCCTCGGGAAGCCCCCGGCGCGGCTTCGCCAGGGTGCCCGGCGGGTACAGCGGGACCACCGCCTCCGGCAGGTCCCGCGCCCCGTCGCCGTACGGGAAGAGGACCAGGACCGGGCCGCCGCCGAGCGGGTCGAAGAGCAGCGCGTACCGCTTCGGCACGGCCTGGGGCGCCCGCGCCGCCCGGGCGAGCCGCCGGGCCTCGGGCAGGCCGGAGCCGAAGAAGCGCCGGCCCGAGTGCAGTACGACGCCGATGCCGAACGCCACGACGGCGTACTCCACGACCGCCGGGTAGTCGTCCGCCCGGCCCAGCATCAGCAGCCCGGTCACCACGAGCACCGGCGACAGCAGCAGGCGCGTCAGCCCCGACACGTGCCGCAGCGTGCCCACCCGCCACCACGCCACCCTCCGCACGTCCGCCTCGCGGCGCGGGCGCCCGGTGGGCAGGGCCTGTCGCCGGGCGGCCGCGGCGAGGACGGCGTACGTCGGCGGATACGGCTCGGGGGCGGTGGTGCCGGTGCCGGTGCCGGTGACCGGGGCCGCCGCCGGGCGGTCGAACAGGCCCGTGGCCGCCGCGAGCCCGATGGTCCGGTTCCTGGTGTGGTGGCCCCGCACCGGCCGCGTCCAGATCGGCTCCCCGCCGCCGGGCGGCGCGATCACGCCGCCTCGGTCCGGGTCGCCGCACCACCACAGGACGCCGTCCGGGCCCGGCAGCACGCGCTCGTACCGGTGCTTCGTCGCCGCCAGGGTGAGCGGCCACGCCTGCCCGCCGTCCGGGTCGCCCAGGACGATCGACGGGGGCACCATGCCGCCACGGACCACCGCCACGGCCGGGTGGGCCGACCACGGTCCGGCTGCCAGCGCTCGCCGCATCCGCCCGGCGTTCCGCAACGCGCTGAGCGCGACGCCGAGCAGGAGCAGCCCGGCGACGCCGAGGCCCGCGGCCGCGTCCGTCGCCCAGGAGGCCCCGATCGGGAGCAGGAGGAGGGTGAGCGCGGTGACCACGAGGGCCGCCCCCGCCCAGGTGCCCCGCTCCGCCTGCCGCCGGTAGCGCCCGAGCCCCTGCCGGGTCTCCGCCCGGTCCAGCGCGCACTCCACCACGAACCCCCCGTTCCGCCTGTGATCACGTACCCCACGGGGAGGCTAGACCGCGCCGGGCTCCCGGGGAAGCGTCAGCCCCCAGGCCCCCGCCCGGACCGTCCACTCCCGCCGCCGCACCGGCCCCGAGACCAGGGCGTCGGCGCGGTAGCGGAAGTCGGCGCCGGTGACCGTCAGGGTCTGGGCGGTGGCGTGCACGGCCGGGGCGCCGGCCGGGGCGAGGGTCAGGGCGGCCGAGCCGCCCAGGGCGCGCACGGTCAGGCCCGCGAGCGGCGTGTCCACGTCGCTGAGCAGCACCCCGTCCGCCTCCACCCGCAGCCGGTGGGCGCGCTCCAGGACCGGCGCGGGCGCCGGGCGGACCAGGGTGCGGACCAGCGAGCGGCAGGTGTCCCAGACGGTGGGCGGGGCGGCGGCCGGGACGCGGGAGGCCGGGACGTCCAGGCGGTGCAGGACGACCCCGCCGCTGTCGTCCACGAGCAGGTCCAGGCGGCGCGCCACGCCGTCCAGGACCACCCGGGCGGCCGCCACCGTGCCCGGCGGCACGCCGAGCGCGCGGGCGACCTGGAGGCGGTCGGGAGCGCCGATCGGGACGAGTGCCAGGGGCGCCCCGGAGGGGTCGCGCTCCCGGTGGAGCAGGGTCGCCGCGCGGAGCAGCGCGCGGTCGTCGCCGAGGACGACGGGGCGCCGGGAGCCGTGCCGGGACAGGGCCCGGGCGAACTCCTCGGGACCGTCCGGCAGGCAGATCTTCGTTTCCGCGCCGGCGGACAGCACATCCTTCGCGATGCGCACGGACTCGCCGTCCATTCGGCGGGCGACCGGGTCGATGATGACCAGCAGCTGGTCGGTATCCGACACCTCGGTCCTTCCTCGGGTAGCATCTTTGTGCAAGAGCCCCTTGCGCTATTGCGCCAGGGGCTTCGTCTATTCCGGGGCACACCGGTGAGGCGGCGTACGCCCCCTGACCTTGGACATGCCCCACCCGGAAGGGGTGTACGCCTGTGCCCGCACTTGTGCTGCTCGGTGCTCAGTGGGGTGACGAGGGCAAGGGAAAGGCCACCGACCTCCTCGGTGGATCCGTTGACTATGTGGTGCGCTACCAGGGCGGCAACAACGCCGGCCACACGGTCGTCGTAGGCGACCAGAAGTACGCGCTGCATCTTCTCCCTTCCGGAATCCTCTCCCCGGGGTGCACCCCGGTGATCGGAAACGGTGTCGTCGTCGACCCGGCGGTCCTGCTCTCCGAGCTGAGCGGACTGAACGAGCGCGGCGTGGACACGTCGAAGCTCCTGATCAGCGGCAACGCCCACCTGATCACCCCGTACAACGTCACGCTGGACAAGGTGACGGAACGGTTCCTCGGCAAGCGCAAGATCGGTACGACCGGTCGCGGCATCGGTCCGACCTACGCCGACAAGATCAACCGCGTCGGCATCCGGGTCCAGGACCTGTACGACGAGTCGATCCTCACCCAGAAGGTCGAGGCGGCGCTGGAGAGCAAGAACCAGCTGCTCGCCAAGCTGTACAACCGCCGCGCGATCGAGGCGGAGCAGATCGTCGAGGAGATGCTCCAGTACGCGGAGCAGATCAAGCCGTTCGTCGCCGACACCACGCTGATCCTCAACAAGGCGCTCGACGACGACAAGGTCGTGCTCTTCGAGGGCGGCCAGGGCACCCTGCTCGACGTCGACCACGGCACGTACCCCTTCGTCACCTCCTCGAACCCGACCGCCGGCGGTGCCTGCACGGGTGCGGGCGTGGGCCCGACGAAGATCAGCCGCGTCATCGGCATCCTCAAGGCGTACACGACCCGCGTCGGCGCCGGCCCGTTCCCGACCGAGCTCTTCGACGCGGACGGCGAGGCCCTGCGCCGCATCGGCGGCGAGCGCGGTGTCACCACCGGCCGTGACCGCCGCTGCGGCTGGTTCGACGCGGTCATCGCCCGCTACGCGACCCGCGTGAACGGCCTGACCGACTTCTTCCTCACCAAGCTGGACGTGCTGACCGGCTGGGAGCAGATCCCGGTCTGCGTCGCGTACGAGATCGACGGCAAGCGCGTCGAGGAGCTGCCCTACTCGCAGACCGACTTCCACCACGCGAAGCCGATCTACGAGATGCTGCCCGGCTGGTCCGAGGACATCACCAAGGCCAAGACCTTCGCCGACCTGCCGAAGAACGCGCAGGCGTACGTGAAGGCCCTGGAGGAGATGTCCGGCGCCCCGATCTCCGCGATCGGCGTCGGCCCGGGCCGCACCGAGACGATCGAGATCAACTCGTTCCTGTAGGCCTCTCCAGGCTCCAGAGCACGACGGAAGGGCCCGCACCCCGGATGGGGGGCGGGCCCTTTCGCGTGCCCCTAGGGGGAGGCGGTCAGCTCCGCTCGTACTCCCCCGGCTCCCCGTCCGCCGTCATCCCGTAGAGGAGGAGCCGGTCCTTGCCCTTGTACGGGACGAGGCGCAGGTTGTTGGAGCCGTCCTCGACGCAGTCCGGGTCCCAGACGTCCGGGTCGCGGGTCTGCGGGCCGACGACGAGGTGGGGGCCCGCGCCGCCGACCACGGCGGTGGCGGTGCAGTTGACGGTCTCGGAGGTGTTGTTGCCGTCGGCGTCGGTGCGCGGGTACGACTGCTCGACGCGGACCAGGGCGGCGCCGACCGGGCCCTGGGAGACCGTCAGGCGGTTGACCCAGCGGTCGGGCTCCGGGGGCGAGATCCCGCCGAGCGGCACCAGCTTCCAGGTGCCGAGCAGGGTGGCCGGGACGACGGCCGTACCGGTCCTGGCGCGCTGGAACGTGCTCTTGGCGACGCCGGAGCTCCACTCGACGACGTCGTTGGCCCGCAGCCGCAGCGTCTGGCGGGCGGCCGGGGTGCAGCGCTGCGCGGGGACGCTCGCGGTGATCTCGGCGTCGCCCAGGACGAGTTCGGTGTCGGTGGCGGAGAGCAGCACCGCCCGCCCGATGCACAGCCGCTCCCCGGTGACATGGGTGTAGACGGCGCTCCTGCTGCCCGCCGCGCCCTGGGTGATCTCGATCCGGCTGGTCTCGTACGGGGCGTCCGCGGAGCCCCGCAGGACGCCTTCCCAGGCGCCGACGTAGGCGGCGGGGACGATCCCGGCGGGGCGGGAGGAGGTCGGGGAGCCGGTGCCGCGCGCCTTGTCCGACGTGTCGCCGCCGTCGCCGCCGGGGTGGGGCCAGTAGGTGTACGTCAGGGTCGCGGCGCCCGCGACGGCGAGGGCGGTGAGGGCGGCGACGAGGCCCCGGCGGCGGCGCCGGGGGGCCGGGGCGGCGGGAGCCGGGGTGTCCGGGGCCTCCGGGGCCTCCGGGGTGCCAGGGGTATCAGGGGTATCAGGGGCCTGCGCCTCCGTCTCCAGGAGCCGGGCCGCGTGCCGGCCGAGCCGGGCGAGGAGGTCGGCGGGCAGCCAGGGGTCGGTGACCCGGAGGGTGTCGGCGAGCTCGGTCGCGGAGGGGCGCCCGGCGGGGTCCTTGGTGAGGCAGGCCCTGATGAGGCCGCTGAGCTCCGGCGCGAGGTCCGTCAGGTCGGGCTCGTCGTGCGCGATGCGGAACATGGTGGCGTGCACGCCGCTGTCCGCCCCGCCGAACGGGGTGCGCCCGGTCGCCGCGTACGCGAGGACGGAGCCGAGGCAGAAGACGTCGGACGCGGCCGTGACCTTCTCGCCCCGCACCTGCTCCGGGGACATGAAGCCGGGCGAGCCGACGACCGCGCCGGTGCTGGTCAGGCCGCCGTCGGTGACGGTGTCGACGGCGCGGGCGATGCCGAAGTCGATGATCTTCGGGCCGTCGACCGTCAGGAGGACGTTCGAGGGCTTCAGATCGCGGTGGACGAGCCCCGCCGCGTGGATGTGGACGAGGGCGCGGGCGAGCCCGGAGGCCAGGGTGCGGACGCTGTCGGGCGGCAGCGGCCCGTACGCGTCGCCGACGACGGTCCGCAGCGAGGGCCCCGGCACGTATCCGACGGCGACCCAGGGCAGTTCGGCCCCGGTGTCCGCGCCGAGCACGGGCGCGGTGCCGGTGCCGCCGACCCGTTCCAGGGCGGCGACCTCGCGGGCGAAGCGGCGGCGGAACTCGTCCTGGGCGGCGAGCTCCGCGTGCACGACCTTCACGGCGACCGTGCGCCCGCCGGCGGAGCGGGCCAGGAACACCCGGCCCATGCCGCCCACGCCGAGCCGGCCGATCAGCCGGAACGGCCCTATGGTGACCGGGTCTTCCGCGTTCAAGGGATCCACGTCGACAGAGAATGCCAGATGGGCCCGCGCGGGGGAGGGCCGCTCAGCCCTCGCCGCAGATCTTCAGACCCTTGGGGGTGGCGCAGGGCAGGTGTCCGTGGGTGGTGATGACGGCCTGGCCGCCGCCCCGGCTGAGGAAGGTGAGGAAGCTGGAGGTCAGCGAGTCCGCGGGCGGCACGCCCCAGGTGTAGGCGTACTCGATCTCCCGGTACGGGTAGGGCGAGGAGCCGATCTCGTCCACGTTCGGGTGGCGCCCGTCGATGGCGATCCGGTGCAGGCCCTTGAGGCCGCTGCCGGAGCGCAGTTCGGTGTAGCCGATGGCGCCGGGGAGCGCGGCGACGCTGCTGAGGACCTGGTCGGTGCTGTCGAGTTCGCAGCGGACGACCCGGGACTCGGGGTCGTCCTTGTGGACGCAGTCGCGGGAGGAGTTGGCGGGCTCGTTGCGGCGGAGGACGCGCCGCTGGAAGACCTCGCGGGTCCCGGAGTTGGCGTCCCGGCTGACCAGCCGGACGGGGAGGTCGGGGCCGCCGAGCTGCCGCCAGTTGACGACGTCGCCGCGGTAGATCCGGCGTACGGCGTCCAGCGTCAGGTTGTTCAGGGGCACCCGGTCGTTGAGGACGAGCCCGAAGAGGGAGACGGCGACCATGTTCTCGCGCAGCTGGGGGTAGCCGTCGGGCTTGCGCCCGTCGGAGAGGGCGATGAGCGCGGGCGCGCCCTTGGCGTTCTTCGCGCCCTGCTCGGCGAGCTCCCGTATCCCGGCGGTGGATCCGTGGACGTCGACGAGGACGGTGGCGCCCTCGCAGTCCTCCTCGTACTGCCGGGCCAGGTCGCGCATGACGGGCGCGAAGGCGGTGGAGCCGGTGACGGTGAGGGTGCCGTGGGCGCAGCCCATGGGCGGCGGGGCGTCGTCGCGGACCACGATGATCGTGGCGAGGACGATGACGCAGGCGGTGAGGACGAGGGTGACGGCGCGGGCGGCGCGGCCGAAGGTGGGTGGGATGTCGTCGACGGTCGTGCTGTGGTTGGTGTGGATGTCGCCGTCGCGGATGCCGCCGGAGACGGTGACGGGGGTGTCGACGGGCCCGCCGGTGAGCAGGGCGAGCAGCTTGAAGTACTGGCCCCGGTTGAGCGGCACCTTGGGCAGCTTGACCTGGCTGCCGCCGTGGCTCATGGCGGCGGCGGTGAAGGACGCCTCGGTGGCGGCGACCGCCCGGACCCGCCGCGGCCCGAACTCGACGGTCAGCCCGTGCTCCTCCAGCTGGTAGTCCTCGCGGCCGATGGAGACGGCGCCGTCGTTCTCGATCCGCAGCAGCACGAGGGTGGCGTCCGCCATGTCGGGCTGCCCGTGGAAGAGCCCGGCGTCGGGGTTGTCCCGCTCACCCACGGGAGTGTCCAGTTGCACGCGGTAGCCGATCCGCTTGCGGCGCGGCACCCGCCGCTCGATGACGAGCACGCCGAAGGTCACCACGACGCCGAGCAGCGCGGTGACGACGGCGATGACGTTCTCGGGGCTGACCCAGTCCACGGCCGCCACGGTACGGACGTACGTGCGACCGGGCGGGTGGTCGGCGATCCCGCCACCCGGTGTTCGTGCTTCCTTCACCTCGCCCCGTACCTGTTGCCGGGGGTGCCGGGCGTGGGTGTAATGGCCACGAGGGGGCTGCCGCAGGAGGAGAACCCCATGCGTGTCGTCGAAGTGACCGCCTACGGCGGACCCGAGGTCCTGAGCATGGCCCGCCGCCCGGAACCCGAGGCCGGGGACGTGCCGGGCAAGGTACGGGTACGGCTCAAGGCGGCCGGTGTGACCGTGGCGGACCTGAGGATCAGATCGGGCCTCTACGTCGACGCGATCGGGGGCCTGCGCCCGCCCTTCGTCCTCGGCACGGACTTCGCGGGCCGCCTCATGGACCAGGCGGGGAGCCTGCCGGCGGGCACCCGGGTGGCGGGCTTCATGCCCTGGTTCGACGAGCTGACCGGCGAGGGCACGTACGCGGAGGTCATCAGGGTCGACCCGGAGTGGCTGGCCCCCCTCCCCGAGGACGTGGATTTCACGGTCGCCGCCTCCGTCCCGCTGGCCGCGATCACCGCCCGCCAGGGCCTGGACAAGCTGGCCCTCCCGGAGGGCGCGACCCTGCTCGTCACGGGCGCCAGCGGCGTCGTGGGCCGCTTCGCCGTCCAGCTGGCCGCGGCGGACGGCCTGCGGGTCGTGGGCGTCACCTACGAGGGCGACGAGAGCGAGCTGAAGGTCCTGGGCGCCCAGCACTGCGTACCGCGCGGGGAACCGGCCCAGATCCTGTCCGGAATCCTGGAGTACGCCCCCGACCGCGTCGACGGCGTCTTCGACGGCGCCCTGATCGGCACCCCGGTCCTGGCCGCCCTGAAGGACGCCGGCCGCTTCGTCTCCCTGGCCGCCGACCGCACCCCGACGGCCGAACGCGACATCGAGGTCCACACGGTCGTCGGCCGCCCCGACCCCGCCACCCTGACCACCCTCCTGAACAAGGTCGCGGCCCGCGAACTCGTCACCCGAGTGGCCGACGTCATGCCCCTGGAGGAGGCGGCGGAGGCCCACCGTAGAGCGGAGTCGGGGCACCGGCCGGGGCGGATCGTCCTGATGATCTGAGCCCCGGCCGGGGCGGCGGCCGCCTACGGGCTACTCGGCGAAGTAGCCCTGCACGTCGGCGACGAGGTCGGTGGTGCCGGCGTGGTTGTACAACGTCACCTTGCCGTCCTTCACCGGCACGACCACCAGGTTGGACACGATGCTGCCCGCCGGCACATTGAGGTTGGAGGCGGCGGTGCGGGTGGTGCCGTAGGGGTAGGCCGTGACGTACGTGTTCGCCGTCGTGTTGGTGGCGGTCACGTTGAGGACCACGGCGGTGACGTCGACGGCGGAGACGCCGCCCTTGCCGCCGACCGTCAGGGTGATCTCACCCTTGGCGCCGACCTTGGCCTTCGCCGCACCGGTGCCCGTACGGGTGTCGAGCAGCCGGCTCGGCGCCAGCGGCTCGAACCGGGAGCCGGGACCGGCCTCGTCGTAGTAGCCCTGCACGTCGGCGATCAGGTCGACCGCGCCCGACTTGTTGTACAGGTACACCTGGCCGTCGATGACGGGGGCGACGACGAGGTTGGAGGCGGTCTGCCCGGCGGCCACGTTGAGCAGCGAAGGTCCCGTCCAGTCGTTGTTGAACATGTAGGGAACCACGGAGACCACGGTGGGGTCCGTCGGGTTGGTGGCCGTCACGTTCAGCACGACGGACTTCGTCCCGTAGGGCAGCTTCCCGTACTTGCGGCTGATGCCCAGCGGAAGGGTGATGCTGCTCCCCACCTTGTACTTGGGGGCGCCGAGGCCGCTGCGGGTGTCCAGCAGACGCGAGGGCGTCAGCGGCGTGTAGAGGTCCCCGGCGCCCGGGGCGTAGTAGCCCTGGACGTCGGCGATCAGGTCGACGGTGCCGGAGTTGTTGGAGAAGGTGACCTTCCCGTCCTTCACCGGCACGACGACCAGGTTCGGCACGGTCTTCCGGGCCGGGACGTTCACGTTCGACGCGTTGGGCCTGGCGGTCCCGTACGGGTAGGCGGTGACGAAGGTCGACGCGGTCGCGTTGGTCACGGTCAGGTTGAGCGCGACGGCGGTGACGCCGGTGGCCGGGACGCCGCCCTTGCCCGCGAGGTCCAGCGTGACGGTGCCCTTCGCGCCGATCTTCGCCTTGGCGACGCCGGTGCCGTTGCGGGTGTCCATGACCCGGGCCGGGGTGACGCTCGTGTACGCCTCGGAGGCCGTGGGGATCGACTTGCGCAGGCTCGTGGTGCCCTGGACGGTGACGTCGGCGCCCACGCCGTCGGCGGGCTTGGCGGTCAGCGTCCAGGTGTACGCGGCGTTGGGCAGCGGGTTGCCGGCCGCGTCCTTGCCGTTCCACGTGGGCGTGATGGCCCCGCGCGCCTCCCCGCCGCCCGGCAGGTCGTAGACCTGGTCGGTGACGGTGTTGCGCACGCTCAGGGACCACGAGGCGACGGGCTTGCTCAGCGTCAGGGAGCCGAGCGGCGAGGCGGTCGGACCCGCGTCGACGAAGGCGGCGTCCCGCTGGTCCACGACGGCCAGCGGCTGCGTGGCGATGCCGGAGGGCACGACGTGCACCTGCTCCTGCGCGTCCACGTACGCGACACCGCCACCGAAGCGGTCGACCGTCCAGCGGACATGGCGCTGCGAGACGCCGGTGTCGGGCAGGTCGCCGACGACGCGGCTCACCGGCTGGGCGGGGTCGAGACCGGTGAGGACCAGCTTGCCCGCGGCCTTGTCGTGGGTGACGACGTAGCCGTCACCGAGCAGCGCCTCGCCGGCCGGCACGGTCCGGGAGGCCATCTTGTCGCTGTCGAGGACTCCGGCCGGGCCGTTCGGGCCGCAGTTCCAGTAGATCCAGCGGCCGGACTTCTGGAGCTCCTGCGGGGTGCAGGGGATTCCCCCGGTGATCCGGCGTTCCTGGCCGGGGTCGGTGACGCTGCGGCCGACGAGAGTGCCCTCGTCCCGGGTGGAGGGCGCCCAGTTCCAGGCGCCGTCCAGGGCGACGGCACCCGCCGGGTACTCCCGGCTGACGCCCTTGTCGATGTCGAGGACCTGGTTCCTGGCGGGCGGTCCGGGCACGGCGTGGAGCAGCTGGTTGGGGGCCGCGTCGCTGAGGACGCTGCCCAGGGGGGTCTCCCATTCCCGGTTGCTGCCGGTTCGGCCGACGGCGTAGATCTTGCTGGTGCCGTCGAACCTCGCGTAGCGCGCGAAGCGCCCGTCGCCGAGCCCGAGCAGCCGCGAGCACGCCGGGTTGTCGGCCGCGCAGCCGTTGAGGGGCGGCAAGGTGGCCTTGCGGCTGTCGACGGCGGGGTCGCTCGCGGGGTCGACGGTGCGGACGTACGCGTCGACCCTTCCGGCTATGCCGAAGCTGTCGTCGGCGACGGCCAGCCGGCCCTGCGTCAGCGCGATGCCCTGGATCTTCGCCGGGATGGGCGCGAACCGCTTCACGAGCGTGGCGGTGGGCGTCCCCTCGGCGTCGGCGGTGATGCGGCGGATGCCCCAGTCCTGGTTGCTCGTCCCGCCGATGACCACGGCGGTGCCGTCGGGGCCGGTGGACAGGTTCGCGGTGGACGAGGCGACGATCTTGACCGCCGCGCCGCCGGCGATGGGCTGGGACCAGATCCCGCCTCGGTAGTCGCGGTACACGAGGCTCTCGCCGACCACGGCCGCCTCGTCGTACGTCGCGGCGGTGACGGCGGCGTCGATGTCGACGATCACGGGTGCGGCGGAGAGGTCGCCGCGGGAGAGCAGGCGGACCTTTTTGTCGGAGGAACCCTGCAGGGCGATGTACTTGGGCGAGACCGCCATCGCCATCAGCCCCGGCGTCGGCACGCCGCGCTGCGTGATCCGCCCGGTCTCCTTCGAGACCAGCAGCGTCTCCCAGGCCTCGCCGGACATGACGAGGGACGTGCCGTCGGAGTCGACCGCCCAGGTCTCGACGGCCGGCTTGCCGGACTCGTCGGTGACCGTCACGTCCTGCGTGGTGCCGTCGGGACGGGCCGACAACAGGTGGGTCTCCACCAGCTCTTTGGTGCCGTCGGCCTTCGTCGTCTCCTTGTACGCGACGACGGTCGAGCCGAAGACCCGTACGGACGTGAGGCCCGCCGGGACCTTGACGGTCTGGACCGCCCCGCTCGCGTGGCGGAGCTCGACCTCGCCGTTCCGGAGGTACGCCAGGAGGTCGTCGCCGGTCGCCTGGACCGAGGTCCACGGCGTGGCGGGCTCGGTGACCTGGACGGTCGTGCCGTCCGCGTACCGGGTCCACTGGACGCCCTTGAGGCCCTCCTCGGTGTGGAAGAAGCCCTCGACGCCCGCCCCGTCGGCGCGGGAGTACCTCGACTGCTCCGCGAGGTACGGCTTGCCGCCCCGCGGCGGGCCCTTGAAGGTCGCCGGAACGACCACTTCCTGCGCCACGGGAGTCTCCGCGGCCGTCGCCAGCGGTGCCAGACCGCCGACGGTGAGTGTGATGCCCATCGCGGTGGCGAAAGCGCCCCTCGCGAGATGGTGGCGAGTCACTTGTGTGTCCCCTTGTTCGCAAACCTGCCGTGGCCCCCCACGCAGGTGGACCGGAGCCTAACAAGCGCTTGCAGGCTCCGGTCCACGGGTGTCGCGTCAGGGGCGCGTCAGGATCGCGTCAGGGTCACTCCGCGAAGAACCCCTGCACATCGGCGATGAGGTCCGTCGTCCCGCCGTGGTTGTAGAACGTCACCTTGCCGTCCTTGACGGGGACGACGATCAGGTTGGAGACGGTCGCGCCCTTCGGGACGTTGAGGTTGGACGCGGCGGTGCGGGTCGTCCCGTACGGGTAGGCCGTGACGAAGGTGTTCGACGTGGTGTTCGTGGCGGTCACGTTGAGGACGACCGCTGTGGTGCCCTTCGCCGGGATCCAGGCCTTGTCGGCCACCGTCAGGGTGACCGTGCGGCCCGCGCCCAGCTTCGCCTTCGGGACGCCGGTGCCCGTGCGGGTGTCCATGAGGCGCTGGGGGGACAGCGACTCGTAGAGCGAGCCCAGCCGGTCGGCGGTGTAGTAGCCGGCCACGTCGGCGATCAGGTCGACCGAGCCCGCGCGGTTGTAGAGGTCGACGCCGCCGTCCTTGACGGGGACGACCACCAGGTTGGAGCGGGTCTCGCCCTTGCCCGGGTTGAGGTGCGAGCCGACGACCGCCGCGCCCTTCGGGAGGGCGGTGACGAAGGTGCCGGCGGTGACGTTGGTCGCCGTCACGTTCAGGACGACCGCCGTCACGGCCGGGTTGTCCAGTTCCGTGCCCTTGAAGGAGAGGCGGGCCCGGGCGCCGCCCGTGATCTTCGCCTTCGGCGCGCCGAGGCCGCTGCGCGTGTCGAGCGCCCGCCACGGGGCCATCGGCCGGTACAGCCCCGCCTCGTCGCCGAAGGTGTTCGCCCCGGCGAGGTCGGCGATCAGGTCGACGGTGCCCGCGTGGTTGTAGAAGGTCACCTTGCCGTGGTCGACGGGGGCGACGACCAGGTTGGAGACCGTCCTGCCCGCCGCCACGTTGAGGTTCGACGCCGACGAGCGGCCGGTGGAGGCGTCGTACACGGAGACGAAGGTCCCGGCGGTCGGGTTGGTCGCGGTGACGTGCAGCGCCACGGACGTGGTCATGCGGCTGTCGATGCCGGGCACGCCCGAGAGGTCGACGGTGACGGTGCCCTTGGCGCCCAGCTTGGCCTTGGTGACGCCGGTGCCGTCACGGGTGTCGAGCACCCGGCGCGGCGGCAGGGCGGTGAAGCTGGAGCTCGCCGGGGACTTCCCGCCGCGCAGGACGACCTCACCGCTCAGCGTCGTCGCCGCGCCCGAGGCGCCGTCGGGGCGGGCGGTCAGCGTCCAGGTGTACGCGCCGTTCCCCATCAGCTCGCCGGACTTGTCCTTGCCGTTCCAGGAAAGGCGCAGCGCCCGCCCGTCCGTGCCCGAGGCCAGCGTGCTGACCTTGCCGGTGGTGCGGTGGCGGGCCGTCAGGGTCCAGTCGCCGAAGGGACGGGACGGCGTGAGGGAGGTGAGGGCGGTCGGCTCCCCGTACTTCTGGCCGTCGACGACCCCGGCCGGGTTGTCCTCCCGGGCCAGCACCGTCAGCGGCTGGCGCGCGATGCCGCTCGGCACCACGTGGATCTGCCCCTGGGCGTCGGCGTACGCGAGGTGGCCGCCGAACTTGTCGACGGTCCAGGTGATCCGCCGCTGCGAGCTGCCCGTGTCGGGGAGGCTGCCCACCACGCGGGTGACGGCGGGCCCGGCGGAGTCGGCGCCGGTCAGGACCAGCTTCCCGGCCGCCTTGTCGTGCGTGACGACATAGCCGTCGCCCAGCAGCGCCTCGCCGGACGGCACGGTCCGGTTCGCCTTCTCCGTACGGTCGAAGACCCCGGCCGGGCCGCTCGCGCCGCAGGACCAGTACAGCCAGCGGCCGACGGCCTGGAGCTCCTCGGGCACGCACGGCGCGCCGGTGTTGAGCGCCTCGACGGTCTTGCCGGTCTTCAGGTCCTTCGCGCTCACCGCGCCCTTGTCGGCGCCCGCGCTCCACAGCCAGGACCCCCACAGGGCGGACGCGACGGGCTCGCGCTCCTCCAGGACCTGGGTGCTCTTGTCGTCCGTCACCATCCGCAGCACGCGCTGGGTGGTGCCGGTCTTCCGCACGCTGTCCACGACGAGGTACGGGCCGCTGAGGTCGCGGACGCGGGCCGTGCCGCCGGGGAACGTGGAGCGGAAGGTGCTCTCCCAGCCGCCGACGGTGATGTAGCCGTCGCTGCCGCCGATGTGGGTGAGGAAGCCGCCGTCGCCGCTGGGCCAGTACTCCTGGCACGCGAGGTCGCCCGCCGGGCAGGGGCCCACCCACTTGCTCGTGGCGGTGCGCTTGCCCGCGGTCAGGGCGCCGGTGGTGCTCAGCCCCCGGCTCCAGGCCGCGCCGTCCGACGCGCTGTCGTCGCTGCGGTCGATGACGGCCAGCTGGCCCTGGGCGAGCGCGAGCCGCTCGACCGGGACGGCTTTGCCGGGGACCTTCTTCAGGACCGAGATCACGGGCTTGCCGTCCGGCCCGACGGTGATCCGCCGGACCGCCCAGTCGGAGTTGTCGGGGCCGCCGACGACGACCGCGCTGTCCGGGCCCTGCCCGATGCCGCCCCAGGTCTTGCCGGTGAGCAGATCGACGGGCGCGCCGCCCCCGATCGGGACGGCCTGGACCATCCCGTACGGGTTGTGCACGACCCAGTCGCCGACGAGCGCGACCTCGCTGCCGTACACCCGGGCCGGCACCTCGGCGAGCGGCGCGGAGAGGTTCGCGCGGGAGCCGACGAGGACCTTGTCGAGGCGGTAGTCGGCGTAGAACAGGACGCGCGTGGCGGAGATCCTGGCGCTCGCGTAGGCCGCGGGGACGGCCGGGAAGCGGCCCTGGGCCTTGCCGGTGGCCGCGTCGACCAGGGTGTAGGTGCGCGTGCCGTCCAGCTCGGGGCCCTGGAGCAGGAGGGAGGTCGCGTCGCCCGCGACGGCGGGGCCGTAGTCGACTCCGGCCGGCTCCTCGACCACCAGATCGGCGGTGCCGCCGTCGGGGGTCGCCGAGAGGATGTGGGTGCGGCCCGTCGCGTCGTCGGCGACCGCGCGCGACCCGTAGACGTTGGTCCCCTTCAGGCCCGCGGGCACCGCGAGGGTCGCCACCCGCCCGTCGGAGTACCGCAGTTCGACCTTGTCGTCCGTC
Source organism: Streptomyces sp. NPDC094032 (assembly GCF_040303965.1). Taxonomy (NCBI): domain Bacteria; kingdom Bacillati; phylum Actinomycetota; class Actinomycetes; order Kitasatosporales; family Streptomycetaceae; genus Streptomyces; species Streptomyces sp. NPDC094032. The sequence continues at coordinate 25,792 of NZ_JBEOUE010000036.1, forward strand.
ACGTAGGCGAGCGCGTCCGTGCCGGTCCCGCGTCCCGAGCCCATCGCCGACTCGATGCCGGGGATCGCGGAGGTCCTGCCGTCGGAGAAGCGCGTCCACACCGGCTGCGTGCGTCCGTCCTCGTGGACGAAGACGCCCTCGGTGCCGACGCTGTCGGCGTCCCCGTACTCGGACTGCCCCGCCTGGTGCACCTTCTCCCAGATGGGGCCGCTCTTGACCGCGGCCGGGATGACCAGCTCCTGCGGCACCTCCGGCGTGTCCGCGACCGCCGGTGCGGCGGCCAGCGGTATCAGGCCACCTGCGGCGACCGTGAGTCCGAGCGCGGCGAAGGAAGCCCTCCGCGCGAGGGTATGACGAACCACCTGGTGTTCTCCCCGTGTTGCCCCGGGTCGGTCCGGGCTCCCCCCGGCCCCGCCCTGTTGCTTCTGTGGCCTCTGCGGCCCTTGTTGCGTCTGCTCGTTCCCCCGGGCAGGCCGAAAAGGAGCCTAACAGCGGGCGTTCGCGCGCTCTCAGTGGTTTTACGTTTGGTCTAGACCTTGACGGGTCCAGACCAATCACGCTTCGCTGGCCCTTCCCCCACCGGAAGGAAGAGCGCGTGTTGCGACGTCTTCTCACCGTTCTCGCCGCGATCTGTACGGTCGTCGGCCTCGCTGTACTCGTCCCCGCCACCTCCGCCGCCGCGGCGCCCGCCTGCGCGGCGGCCTGGAGCTCCGGCGCGGTCTACACCGGCGGCATGACCGCCTCGTACAACGGCCACAACTGGCAGGCCAAGTGGTGGACCCAGAACGAGACCCCCGGCACGACCGGCCAATGGGGCGTCTGGGCCGACCAGGGCGCCTGCGGCGACGGCGGCGGCAACCCGGACCCGTCCGGATTCGTCGTCTCCGAGGCCCAGTTCAACCAGATGTTCCCGAACCGGAACCCCTTCTACACGTACGCGGGCCTCGTCGACGCCCTCAAGTCGTACCCCGCCTTCGCCACCACCGGCGGCGACACCGTGAAGAAGCAGGAGGCCGCGGCCTTCCTCGCCAACGTCAGCCACGAGACCGGCGGCCTCTACTACATCGTCGAGCAGAACACCGCCAACTACCCCCACTACTGCGACGCCACCCAGTCCTACGGCTGCCCCGCCGGCCAGGCCGCGTACTACGGCCGCGGCCCCATCCAGCTCTCCTGGAACTTCAACTACAAGGCCGCGGGCGACGCCCTCGGCATCGACCTGCTGAACAACCCCTGGCGCGTCGAGCGCGAGCCGGCCGTCGCCATGGCCACCGGCCTCTGGTACTGGAACACCCAGAACGGCCCCGGCACCATGACCGCCCACAACGCCATGGTCAACGGCGCGGGCTTCGGCGAGACCATCCGCTCCATCAACGGCGCGCTGGAGTGCAACGGCGGCAACCCGGCCCAGGTGCAGAGCCGGGTCACCAAGTACCAGCAGTTCACCCAGATCCTGGGCGTCCCGACCGGGGCGAACCTGTACTGCTGATCAGCCCTGCCAGGTGAGGAACGACTGCCAGACGGACGGCTCGACCGCGAAGGTCGGGCCGTCCTGCACCTTGGAGTCGCGGAGGTGGATGGAGTGGGGGCAGGTGGCTACTTCTACGCAGTTGCCGCCGCCGCTGTCGCTGTAGCTGGACTTGTGCCAGTCGAAGGCGACTTCGACGCAGCTTCCGCCGCCGCTGTCGCTGTAGCTCGACTTGAACCAGCTCAGGGTGTCGCTCATCTCTGTACTCCCGCCAACCGCTCGATGAGGCCAAGGGACTTGCGCGGATCCAGGGCCTGTGCGCGGATCTTCGCATACCTCTGCATGAGCTTACTCACCTTGGCGCGGTCGGTGATGAGTACGCTCTCGCCCTGGATTTCCAGGTAGCTGGCGTGCGTGTGGTCCGGGCTCTCGACGATCTCCAGGTTGCCCCGATCGCCCGAGTACTCGCCCCCCAGCGCCGCGTCCAGCGGCAGCACCAGAAGGTTCACGTTGCTCCTGCGGGCGCAGTCCGCCAGGTACAGCAACTGCTCCCGCATGATGTCCACGCTCCCGATCGGGCGCAGCAGGACCGACTCGTCGAGCACCAGCTCGATCTCACAGGTCGGTGTCCGGTCGAACAGGGCCTTACGGGCCATCCGGCCCATGACCAGCTCCTCGACCCGCTCCGGGCTCGGCTTCGGGTACCCGCCCGCGATGAGCGCCCGCATGTACGGCTCGGTCTGGAACAGTCCGTGGACGACGTGGTTCGCGTACAGCCACAGCGCCACCGCCTTCTGCTCGATCTGCGAGTAGTTGCGGAACTGCTCCGGCAGCTTCTCCAGGCTCACCGGGACCCGGAGCTGCTCGAAGATGCCGAGGCCGTCCCCGAGGATCCGCTCCAGATGGACGAGCATCTCGTCGCTGACCGGATGCACGAAGCGCTCCATCGCGCTGATCGCCGCGCCGGTGTACCCCATGAGCGCCCCTTCTCGCGCCTGAGTGAGCCCCTTTCGCAACCGCATCTTTTTGGCCAGGGTCGCGGCCATACGGGCCATCGGACCCACGGTTTCCCTGTTTTCTTCACGCGCCATTCGCGTTCCCCAATCGAACTCAACCGGACTCAACCGGTCTCAACTGCTCCCCGCCGAATTCGACTGCGCGCAAGGCACGTTGGCGCAGGTCAACGGTTTCCCGACGCGCCCTCGCAGTCGTGGAAAACGCTAGCGTCGAGCCGCCACCATGGTCCTGTGAATGTCGCAAAGAGTGAGCGAAACTCCGCGCCGTGTGATTGGATTCCGCTTTCCGGATTCCAACTCCGCAAGGCGGGAGTGCAATTCGACGCCGTACGCGTCGACGGAGACGAGGGCCGCCGCCTCGCGGACTGGATGGAAGCCCTTACGGGAGGCGATCCGGGACCGGTCGTGATGGAGGCGAACGGGCGGCGCGGGGTCTACTTCCTGCTGCCGCCGGGCTCGACGTCGCACCGCGCGTGGCCGCGGGGCGTGACGCGGTTCAACGCGGGCCCGGCCCATGTGAGCTACGTGCCGGTGCCGGCGCTGACGGGGAAGACCTGGCCGCTCTCGTGGCGGTTCCCACCGACGGAGCCGGGACGGCTGGTGCACCCGTTACTCCTGAGGAGCGCGGTGTCGGAGCTGTTCGCCGACCCGTACGCGGGGAATTAATCCCGGCAGGGCCGACTCCTGTCCGATTATCGTGCGGGCGTGACCGACTGGAGTGGCGTCGTGGACGCCGATTACGCCGTGCCCGCCGACCGTGACCTGGGCGAACTCGTGGGGGAGTTGTCCCGGGCGCTCGCCGACCCGGATCCGGAGGTCCGGGACGGCGCGCCGTACGCGGTGCTGTACACGTGGCTCCAGCGGGGGGTGGTCGACGAGGGTCGGCGGCTGGAGCTGGGTGACGAGATGGCGGCCCGGTTCGGGGATGCCGAGATCCAGGCGCGTACGTTCGCGCCGCTCGTTCTCGACATGATCGTGGCGGCGGGCGGCTTCAGCGAGGCCTGGGTGGACGCCTTCGAGCGCTGGTATCCGGCGGAGGGCGATCTGCGCGGGTACGACGAGAAGCTGGGCTGGCTGCACGCGGTGGCGCACGGGGCGGATCTGCTCGCGCGGTTCGGGCGGCACGCCGAGGTGGAGCCGGTGCGGATGCTGGAGCTGGCCGCCGCGCGGCTGACGGCGCCGACCGGGCACGTGCTCGACCAGCTGGAGGACGACCGGCTGGCGCGGGCGGTGGCGCGGGTGCTGACCCGGGAGGGTCTGAGCGAGCGGGACGCGACGGGGTGGCTGGACGCGGTCGACGCGGAGTTCGGCGCGGACCGGATCGTCACACCGGTGCCCGCCCATCTCTCCAACTGCCTGCGCACCCTGCGCCTGCTCTACGTCCTCGCGGACCGGGGCGTGCGCCCGGACCAGGAGTCGCAGCCGGAGCCCCTGCGCCACGCCGAGGCCGTGAAGGCGCGCCTGGGCGAGGTCCTGGACCGGATCGTCAAGCGCTAGCCGCCTCCCGCAGCCCCCTCCCGCGGCCCCGTCCGGCAACCTGTCTCGTCCGTCCCGGTCTCGGTGGACAAGATGGCCATGGCCCGCCCCACCTGCGGTTCCTTACCCTCGGACGCATGACCCCTCATGTCGAGCCCGACCCCCAGGCCGGTGCGGCCGTCAAGGCCGCCGACCGCGCGCACGTGTTCCACTCCTGGTCCGCCCAGGGCCTGATCGACCCGCTCGCCGTCGCCGGCGCCGAGGGTTCGTACTTCTGGGACTACGACGGAAACCGCTACCTCGATTTCACGAGCGGTCTCGTCTACACCAACGTCGGCTACCAGCACCCGAAGGTCGTCGCCGCGATCCAGGAGCAGGCCGGGAAGCTGGCGACCTTCGCGCCCGCCTTCGCCGTGGACGTCCGCTCCGAGGCCGCGCGCCTGATCGCCGAGCGCACCCCGGGCGACCTGGACAAGATCTTCTTCACCAACGGCGGCGCCGAGGCCGTCGAGAACGCCGTCCGCATGGCCCGTCTGCACACGGGCCGTACGAAGCTGCTCTCGGCCTACCGCTCGTACCACGGCGCCACCTCCACCGCGATCAACCTGACGGGTGACCCGCGCCGCTGGCCCTCCGACACGGCCTCCGCCGGTGTGAAGCACTTCTGGGCGCCGTTCCTCTACCGCTCGCCGTTCTACTCGGCGAACGAGGCCGAGGAGAGTGCCCGCGCGCTCCAGCACCTTGAGGACACCATCGCCTTCGAGGGCCCGCAGACGGTCGCGGCGATCATCCTGGAGTCCGTCCCGGGCACCGCCGGCATCATGACCCCGCCGCCCGGCTACCTGGCCGGTGTCCGCGAGATCTGCGACAAGTACGGCATCGTCTTCATCCTCGACGAGGTCATGTCCGGCTTCGGCCGCACCGGCAAGTGGTTCGCCGCCGAGCACTTCGACGTCGTGCCCGACCTGATGACCTTCGCCAAGGGCGTGAACTCCGGCTACGTCCCGCTCGGCGGCGTCGCCATCAGCGAGAAGATCGCCGCGACCTTCGACAAGCGGCCGTACCCCGGCGGTCTGACCTACTCCGGTCACCCGCTGGCCTGCGCCGCCGCCGTCGCGACGATCCAGGTCATGGAGGACGAGCAGGTCGTCCAGCACGCCGCGAAGATCGGCGAGACGGTCCTCGGCCCCGGCCTGCGCGAGCTCGCCGAGCGCCACCCGTCCGTCGGCGACGTGCGCGGTCTGGGCGTCTTCTGGGCCCTGGAGCTGGTCAAGAACCGCGAGACCCGCGAGCCGCTGGTCGCGTACAACGCGGCGGGCGCGGACTTCGCCCCCATGGCGGCCTTCGCCGCCGAGGCGAAGAAGAACGGCCTGTGGCCCTTCGTCAACATGAACCGCACCCACGCCGTCCCCGCCTGCAACGTCTCCGAGGCGGAGGCCAAGGAGGGCCTGGCGGCCCTCGACGCGGCCCTGACCGTGGCCGACCAGTACACGGTGTGACATGAGCGGCCCCCTCCGTGCCCTGGACTAGGGTGTCCGGGAGCCGGACGGAGGGGGCCGACCACCATGCCCGCGAGCGGAGCTGTCACCCGCAACACCCTGCGGCAGCAGATCGCGGACGCGCTGCGTGACGAAGTCCTCGCGGGGCGTCTCGCCGCCGGTGAGGAATTCACCGTCAAGCAGATCGCCGAGCAGTACGGGGTGTCCGCGACCCCCGTGCGCGAGGCCCTCGTCGACCTCTGCGCGCAGGGGCTCCTCGACTCCGACCAGCACCGCGGCTTCCGCGTGCACCGCTTCTCGGTCGCCGACTACCGGGGCATGGTCGAGGCCCGGATGCTCGTCGTCGACGGCATCTTCCGCCGCGACGCCCCCCGCACCCCGCCCGCCGAGCCCGACCTGTCGTACGGGGTCACGCTGGTCTCCATACGGCGCCGGGGCGAGGCCGCCGCCCGCGCGGCCCGGGCCGGCGAGCTGGAGGTCCTCATCGGCTACGACATCCGCTACTGGCGCGAGCTGGGGCGGCTGGTCTCCGCCAACGACCACATCGCCGGCTTCCTGCACCGCCTGCGCGTCCAGGCCTGGGTCTTCGCGGTACCCCACCTGCGCGCCGACCGCGCGTGCACCCGCTGGCTGTGGAGCGGCCACGTGGACCTCGTCGACGCGATCACCCGCGGCGACGCGAAGGCCGCCGTCGCGGTCGTACGGGAGTACAACGCGCGCTCCCTGGAGTGGGCGGACCGACTGGAGGGGCTGGAACGCCCCTGAGCGGAGGCGGGGCCTGCCGTACGGGGCCGGGCGGGGCCTGTCGGGGTTCGGCCTGGTTCGGCCCGGGCGGGTTGAGGGGGGTCCTCCAGGGGCAGTTCCCCGGCGGGGTGTGCGGGGCCGGAGGGCCCGACTACCCTGGCCGTTTCCGAACACCGCCCGTACCGAACCCGCGACTGACGGAGAGCGAGCCTCCCTTGGCCTGTGACCTGTGGCTGGTCCCCCTCGTCGACGTGTTGTGCCACAGCGCCGACAACCCCTTCGCCGAAGAGATCGCCGCCTACGACCACGCCCTGACCACGGCCGGCCTGCCGACCGTGCCCGTCTACGCGTACATGCCGGGGCTCTCCGGGGACGTCGCCCCGGTCGCCGGCTTCGACTACGAGGCCCTGCACTTCCTGCGCCGGGCCTACCTGCTCCAGATGTGCGGGCTGCCCGTCGAGCCGGTCGGCGAGCTCGGCGGCGACTACGAGCAGCTCCTGGAGATGTTCGAGGCGACCGCCCAGCAGTCCCACCTGGTCTGGCACTACGACCACGCGGGCGCCTACGTGCCGGTCGACTTCCCCGTACCGCTCTCCAACGACGAGCTCCTGGAGGGCGGCGGCCCGCTCGGCTCCTCGCACGGTCTGCTGCGCGAGCTCCAGCTCGTCGCGCCCGCGATCGGCATCAACCCGGCCAACCCGCCGGCCGCGCCCCGGCCCCCGGAGCGGCCCACCGCCCTGGAGGAGCCCGCCGCCCCCCTCCCGTACGAGGACGACAGCCCCTTCGCCCGCGAACGGCACGTCTGGCTGGGCCTCCACGCGGCGGCCACCCGGAGCCTGGGCCAGGGCTCGATGATCGTCCTCAGCTGAGGCCGCCGCCGGGCCTCCCGCGCCGGACCCGACCCGTCCGCCCGCTACCCGACGCGTCGCCCCACCCCGTACCGGGTAGGCATCCGGCCAGGGGGCCACCGCACCCGTACGGGACCTCCCGTACGGGCCTCACCGGGCCTTCACCGCCTCAGCGTGCCTCCGGCGGCCGCTGGCGCGGCATGTTCGGCCGGGTGCCCGGGGGCAGCGGGAAGCGGCCCGAGGGGTGTCCGCTCTCGGGGCGGGCGGCCGTCGTGCCGACCGACTGGAGCGCCAGCGGCGCCGGGCCCGAGCGGAACTCCACCATCCAGTCCGCCGTCTCCGCCCGGACCAGCTCCGTCACGTCCTCGGAGAAGCGGCGCAGCACGCCCAGGCAGCGCTCGGCGGCCTCGCTCGCGGTGCCCTCGGTGGGGCCGAGGACCTCGCGGACGCTCTCCGACGCCCAGTCGAACTGGAGCGCCTGGAGCCGCCGCTGCACCGCCTGCGCGGTGGCCACGTCCCTTATCCAGCCCGAGGTGATCCCGAAGTACCGGTCGCAGGCCAGACAGGCCGCGCCGAGCAGCAGCGAGAGGTAGCCCCAGCCGGCGAGGCCCGCGGCGGCCCCGGCCAGGTCGAGCAGCGGCAGCGCGGCGCCGGCGATCACGCCGAGGGCGGTGCCCATGCGCAGCGCGCGGGCGCAGCGCCGCTTCCAGACGCGGTCGGACAGATACCACTCGGCGGTGCGCAGGGCGTTCGACTCGACCCAGCGGTAGAGCTCGTCGAGGCGTTCGGCGGGCTCGCCCCAGTCGCCGAGGGGGAAGGGCGCCCCGGTCAGGTCGCGGTCCGGCGCCGGACCGGGACCCCCGCCCTTGCCCGGGTCCTCGGGATTCCCCGGCTGCGGCTGCATGTCCGGCTGCTGGCTCACCGGGGTACTCCTCTGTTCAGCTCAGCGCTCGTGTCCTTCTGTGACGTGCGGTGCACGTGGTGCCTGCCCTTCCTACCGCCGAATGGTGGGCCGCGGGCCCGGAATCCCGGGATTTCCGCCCTCAAGAGGGTCTTGATCAGGTAGAGAAGCCCGCAGTTTCTCACTCGAAAGTGTTGTGTCGGCAGCCCGGTCGGCGACCACGTAGGCTCGTTTCACCAAGTCCCTGAACCTGAGGAGTGACCGTGATCCCCGGTGGTGGCCAGCCCAACATGCAGCAGCTCCTCCAGCAGGCGCAGAAGATGCAGCAGGACCTCGCCCGCGCCCAGGAGGAGCTCGCGGCGACCGAGGTCGACGGGCAGGCGGGCGGCGGCCTGGTCAAGGCCACCGTGACCGGCTCCGGGGAGCTGCGCGGCCTGGTGATCGACCCGAAGGCGGTCGACCCGGAGGACACCGAGACGCTGGCCGACCTGATCGTGGCCGCCGTGCAGGCCGCCAACGACAACGCGCAGGCGCTCCAGCAGGCCAAGCTGGGCCCGCTGGCGCAGGGCCTGGGCGGCGGCGGCATGCCGGGCCTCTTCTAACACTGGTTTTAGGCCACTACCGTAAGAATCAAGCACTCCCGAGAAGGGCGTTCCGTTGTACGAAGGCGTGGTTCAGGACCTCATCGACGAGCTGGGCAGGCTGCCCGGCGTCGGTCCCAAGAGCGCGCAGCGGATCGCCTTCCACATCCTCCAGGCCGAGCCGACCGATGTGCGGCGGCTCGCGCAGGCCCTCCTGGAGGTCAAGGAGAAGGTCCGGTTCTGCGCGGTCTGCGGCAACGTGGCGCAGCAGGAGCAGTGCAACATCTGCCGCGACCCGCGCCGCGACCTGACGGTCATCTGCGTGGTCGAGGAGCCGAAGGACGTCGTGGCGATCGAGCGGACCCGTGAGTTCCGCGGCCGCTACCACGTGCTGGGCGGCGCGATCAGCCCCATCGAGGGCGTCGGCCCGGACGACCTGCGGATCCGTGAGCTGCTCGCGCGGCTCGCGGACGGCGCGGTCACCGAGCTGATCCTGGCGACCGATCCCAACCTGGAGGGCGAGGCGACCGCGACGTACCTGGCGCGGATGATCAAGCCCATGGGGCTCAAGGTGACGCGTCTGGCGAGCGGTCTGCCGGTCGGCGGCGACCTCGAATACGCGGACGAGGTCACCCTGGGGCGTGCCTTCGAGGGGCGGCGGCTGCTAGATGTATGACGACCGGGTCCGTGCGCACGACGGCGCACTCTCAGGGAGGCTCCTCGATGTCTGACGCCACGCTGCACTCCATCACGCAGGACCCGGACGACTTCGCCGTCCAGATCGCGGACTCGATCGAGAGTTTCATCGTCGCGACGGCCGAGGTCGCCAAGGGTGACGAGCCGGACAGCGCGGTGCCCTTCCTGCTCCTGGAGGTCTCCCAGCTGCTGTTGGCCGGCGGGCGGCTGGGCGCGCACGAGGACATCGTCCCGGACGAGCGGTACGAGCCGGACGCGGGCCCGGACGTGGACGTGGACGAGCTGCGCCTGCGGTTCGCCGTGCTCCTGGAGCCGGTGGACGTGTTCTCGGAGGTCTTCGACCCGTACGAGCCGCGCAAGGCGCCGGTCCCGGCCCGGATCTCGGACAACCTGGCGGACATCGTCACGGACCTGCGGCACGGCCTGGCCCACTACCGGGCGGGCCGGACCAGCGAGGCGCTGTGGTGGTGGCAGTTCTCGTACTTCTCCAACTGGGGGCCGACGGCCTCCGCGACCCTGCGCGCCCTCCAGTCGCTGGTCGCCCATGTCCGGCTCGACCAGCCGCTCGCCGCGCTGGACGGCCTCGACACGGACGAGGACCTGACCGAGGACGACCTGGCCGAGGAGGCGGGGCGCGTGATGATCGAGGAGATCGCGGGGCCGCTGGGGCTGGGGCGGCCGAAGGGCTGAGGGCGGGGCGCCCGCCGTCTTCGGGCTGCCGCCCGGAGTGCCCGTCGGCGGTCCCGGGGCTGCCGGTCGGCGGGATGTTCAGTCGCTCGTAGGGGCGGATTTCCCTCCGTACGTCACATAATGTGATAATTAGTCACTCTGGGTGGTCATTGTCTCGGAATGACGAGAAGTGACTGCGGACCCCCGAGACCGCGATCCCGCGCCCCCCGCCTCGTGGCGGCGGCGGCGACCCTAGGGCTGCTCGGCACCGGACTGGTGGCGGGGACCCTCGCCCACGCCGCCGATCCCGCGCCCCGCCACGGCGCGCCCCGCGCGGGCGCCCCGCTGCTCAACGAGACCTTCACCGGGGCCACCGCCGACTCCCGGTTCACCGCCGTCGGCGCCGCCTGCCTCACCGGCGCGGCCCCGGCCCCGGCGGGCTCCGGCAACCACCCGCTGACCGGCTGCCCGACCCCCGGGACCGGCCCGGTGCCCCCGCCGAGCGGAGCGCCCCACGGGTACCTCCGGCTCACCGACTCCGGCAACGACATGAGCGGCGCCGTCCTCTTCGACCAGGCCCTGCCCGCCGGGAACGGCCTCGACGTCACCTTCGACCAGTGGCAGTACGGCAGCACCACGCCGAACACCCCGGCCGACGGCATCTCCTTCTTCCTGGTCAACGGCGATGTCTCGCTCGAACACCCCGGAGCCTTCGGCGGCAGCCTCGGCTACGCCCAGAAGCTGCCCGACGACAACCCGGGCCTCGCCTTCCTGCCCGGTGTCGACCGCGGCTACCTCGGCGTCGGCCTCGACGTCCTCGGCAACTACTTCGGCGACTGGGAGCACCGCGGCGACGGCTGCGCCAAGCGCTCCCCGGCCGGCACCTCCTTCCGTATCCCCGCCCCCGGCGCGAACATGGTCACCGTCCGCGGCCCCGGCGACGGCACCGTCGGCTACTGCTTCCTGACGGCGACGACCAGCAACTTCACCACCACCGGGCCGTGGCCCTCCACGCTGCCCGGCACCCTCCAGGGGCCGCTGACCACGATGCCGCCCGGCACCACCCCCGCTCAGGCCGAGGCCCTGCTCGAACCCTCACGGCGCCGGGTGAACGTCCACCTGACCCCGGCCCCCTCGCCGGTCCTCACCGTCTCGCTCGACTTCAACGACGGCCAGGGCATGCGCCAGGTGCTCCAGACGCCTGCCCCGGAGCCCGTCCCGGGCACGTACAAGTTCGGCTTCGCCGCGTCGACCGGCCTCTTCACCGACGTGCACCTGATCCGCAACGTCGCGGTCAGCACGGAGCAGCCGCTGCCCGAGCTCAACCTGGTCAAGCAGGTCCATGAGCCGAGGCCGGGCGAACTCGTCGTCGGCACGCCCGTGAACTACGACTTCGTGGTCACCAACTCCGGCAACACGCCGATCAACGACCTCGCCGTCAACGACCCGACGGTCGGCGCGATCGACTGCCCGGTCAGCGTGCTCGCCCCCGGCGCGACGATCACCTGCACCGGCACCTATCTGATCACCGCGGCGGACGTCGCCCGGGGCCATGTCACCAACACCGCGCGTGCCACCGGGACCTCCGACGGCGATCCGGTCACCTCGCCGCCCTCCACGGTCGAGGTGCCCATCGACGCGCCCCCGGGCATCAACATCGTCAAGCACGTCGACGCCACCGGGCCGTTCGCCGTCGGCGCCGTCGTGCCGTACCGGTACGTCGTCACCAACGAGGGCGGCACCGAGATCACCGGCCTCGCCATCACCGACGACCGGGTCACCGGCATCACCTGCGACGCCACCACGCTGGAACCGGCCGGCAGTCCGGGCGACCACACCACCTGCCGGGGCACGTACACCGTGACCGCGGCGGACGCCGACGCCGGGGAGGTCACCAACACCGCCAAGGCCACCGGCACCTCGAACGGCGGGCCCATCGAGTCCCCGCCGACCGACGCCACCATCACCGTCGTCGGCACGTCCTCGCTCGGCCTGACCAAGAAGGCCGACACCGCGGGCCCGGTCCGCGTCGGACAGAACGTCACCTACACGTACACGGTGACCAACACCGGCAGCACCACCCTGAACGCGGTCGCCGTCACCGACGACCACGCCACGAACGTCACCTGCGACCGGACCACGCTGCCCGCCGGTGAGCACGCCACCTGCACCGCCACGTACCGGGTGACCGAGGCCGATCTCGCCCTCGGCCATCTCACCAACCAGGCCCGGGCCACCGCGAACGACCCGCGCGGCGACACCGTCGTGAGCCCGTTCGCCGAGGTCACCCTGGACGTCGTCGGCGTCTCCAAGCTGACCGTGACGAAGAAGGCCGACACGGCGGGGCCCGTCGCACCCGGCGACCGGATCACCTACACGTACACCGTGACCAACTCCGGCTCGACGACGCTGAACGACATCGCCGTCGTCGACGACCGCGTCACCGACGTCACCTGTGACCCGACGACGCTGGCGCCCGGCGCGAGCGCCACCTGCCACGGCACGTACACGGTCACCGAGGAGGACGCCGCCGCCGGACACGTCACCAACGTCGCGAAGGCCACCGGCACCGACCCCGACGGCCACACCGTCGAGAGCCCCCCGGTCCGGCTCAGCATCCCCGTCGCCTGCCCGCCGAAGGGGTACGGGGACGAGGGCCACGGTGAGCCGGGCTACGGCGAGCCGGGCCACGGCGACCAGGGTTACGGCGCCGAGCACTGCAAGGACCAGAAGCCTGAGCACGGCTACGGCGAGCCCGGGAAGCGGAAGGAGGCCAAGCGCTGAGCCGCTCCTGAGCCGATCCTGAGCCGAGCGCTGAGCTGATGTGAGGGCCGGGCGGTGTCTACAGCCGCCCGGCCTCCACGATCCGGCTCAGGAACCTCTGGGTCCGCTCGTGGGAGGGCGCGCCGAAGACCTCCGCGGGGGTGCCGCGCTCCAGGACGACGCCGTCGGCCAGGAAGCAGACCTGGTCGGCGACCTCCCGGGCGAAGCCCATCTCGTGGGTGGCGATGACCATGGTCATGCCCTCCTCCTTGAGGTCCCGGACCACGTTCAGGACCTCGCCGACCAGCTCTGGGTCGAGCGCCGCCGTCACCTCGTCGAGGAGCAGCAGGCGCGGGCGGCTCGCGAGGGCGCGGGCGATGGCGACGCGCTGCTGCTGCCCGCCGCTGAGCCGGTCCGGGTACTCGCCGGCCTTGTCGCCGAGGCCGAGCCGGACGAGCAGCTCGCGGGCCCGCTCCTCGGCCTCGCGGCGCTCCGCCTTGTGGACGCGGCGCGGGGCGAGCGTGATGTTGTCGAGCACGCTCATGTGCGGGAAGAGGTTGTACGCCTGGAAGACGACGCCGATCCTGCGCCGTACGGTGTCGGCGTCGACGCGCGGGTCGGTGATCTCCTGGCCGTCCAGGAAGATCGCGCCGTCGTCGATGTCCTCCAGGAGGTTGGCGCAGCGCAGCAGCGTCGACTTGCCGGAGCCGGAGGCGCCGATGAGCACGGTGACCGTGTGCTGCGGGACCTCCAGGTCGACGTCCCGGAGGACGACGGTCTCCCCGTACGTCTTGCGGACCGCCTCCAGGCGGAGCACGGGGCGGTCGGGGCTGTCCGTCATACGGTGCCTCCCTGCGACTGGCGCCGGTTCATGCGCGCCGTGATCCAGTCGGTGAAGCGGGTCATGGGGATGGTGAGCAGGACGAAGACGAGGCCCGCGACGACGTACGGGGTGTAGTTGAAGGTCTTGCTGGAGAGGATCTGCGCCGCGTACACGGCGTCGACCGCGCCCGCGATGGAGACCAGGCCGGTGTCCTTCTGGAGCGACACCAGGTCGTTGAGGAGCGGCGGTACGACCCGGCGTACGGCCTGCGGCAGGACGACGAAACGCATGGTCTGGGCGTTGGAGAGGCCGAGCGAGCGGGCGGCGGCCCGCTGGCTGGGGTGGACGCTCTCGATGCCGGCCCGGAAGACCTCGGCCATGTACGCCGAGTAGGTGAGGACGAGGGCGGCGCCGCCGAGCACGACGGGGTCGGTGGGGACGCCCGTCAGGCGCAGCGCGGGCACGCCGAAGATCACGGCGAGCAGGCAGATGATCAGCGGCAGGCCGCGGAAGAAGTCGACGTACGCGGTGGCCAGCGCGCGCAGCGGGAAGAACGCCGGGCCGCGCAGGGTGCGGGCGACGGCCAGCAGCAGGCCGATGACCAGGGTGAGGGCGCCGCAGACGACGAGCAGCTGCAGGTTGAGCCAGAGGCCGTCGAGGACCTTGGGCAGCGCCTGGCGCGCGTACTCGGCGTTGAAGAAGGTCTCCTTCGTGCGCGGCCAGCCCGGGGAGCCGGTGACGACGAAGTAGAGCACCGTCAGGGTGAGGGCGCTGCTCAGGGTGGCGACCGCCGTCGCGCGGCGGGTGCGGGCGCGCTTGTAGCGCTCGCGCTCGATCCGCCGCTGCGACGGCTGGTACATGTGACCGGGGGTGTCCTCTGCGGTCTTCTCTGTGGTGGTCACTTGAGCACCGGGGCGCCCGCGGCGTCGGACAGCCACTGCTTCTCGATGGCGGCGAGGGTGCCGTCCGCGCGCAGCGCGTCGACGGCCTTCGAGACGCAGGAGGTGAGCGCGCTGTCCTTGTCGAGGACGAGGCCGAACTGCTCCTTGGCGGCGCCGGCGGGGGTCTCGAACTGGCCGACGACCTTGGCCTCGGTGACCTCGGCGCCGGTGATGTAGAACGCGGTGGGCAGGTCGACGACGATCGCGTCGACCTGCCCGTTCTTGAGTGCGGCCTTGGCGAGGTCGTTCTTCTGGAAGACGGCCGGCTGCTGGTCCGGCTTGATGAGGTCGTTGATGACGTCGAGGCTGGTGGTGCCGACCTGGGCGCCCAGCTTGGCGCCCTTGAGGTCGGCGAGGCTGGTCGCCTTGGCCGCCTTGGAGTTCTTCAGGGCGATGATCGTCTGGCGGACGTCGTAGTAGCCGCTGGACAGGTCCACGGCCTTGCGGCGGTCCTCGTTGATCGACACCTGGTTGATGTCGATGTCGAACGTCTTTTCGCCGGGGGCGAAGGCGTTGTTGAAGGCGACCTTCTGCCAGACGACGTCGCCCTTGGCGAAGCCCAGCTTCTGCGCGACGGCGTAGGCGACGGCGGACTCGTAGCCCTTGCCGTTGGCCGGGTCGTCGTCCTGGAACCAGGGGGCGTACGCGGGCGTGTCGGTGCCGACGGTCAGCTTCCCCTTCGCCTTGGTGGCGAGCGCGTCCGGCGCGCAGGAGCCGGCCTTGGCGGCGGCGGAGGAGGACGTGCCCGAGGCGCTGCCCGTCGTCTCCTGGGGCGCGCAGCCGGACGCTACGAGGGCTGCGAGGGCGGAGGCGACGGAGGCCGCGGCTATGGCGGCGGAGCGAGAGCGCATGGCGGGAGAGTGGCAGCCGCACGGGAATGTGTCCAGGTCACACCGTTGCCGTCTCGAATGCCGGAACGTTTGTGAAAGGGATGTTGCCAGACGCTATGAGCGGCTTCGGGCGTGTGGGTGCGGAGTTTTCTCCCGCCGATCCGCCGGGATCATTTTCTGAACATCACATCTCAGCATGCGATATCTCGTCGGTGTTTTCCGGTCCCTCGTTAGACTGAGCCGACCGCAGCGTGTGCTGCGGCGAGGACTGAGCGAGGAGCGCACGTGGGCCTTGTCGTGCAGAAGTACGGAGGCTCCTCCGTTGCCGATGCCGAGGGCATCAAGCGCGTCGCCAAGCGGATCGTGGAAGCCAAGAAGAACGGCCACCAGGTGGTCGTCGTGGTCTCCGCGATGGGCGACACGACGGACGAGTTGATCGATCTCGCCGAGCAGGTATCCCCGATGCCGGCCGGGCGTGAGTTCGACATGCTGCTGACCGCCGGAGAGCGGATCTCCATGGCCCTGCTGGCCATGGCGATCAAAAACCTGGGCCACGAGGCCCAGTCGTTCACGGGCAGTCAGGCCGGTGTCATCACCGACTCGGTCCACAACAAAGCGCGCATCATCGATGTCACGCCGGGCCGCATCCGCACCGCGCTCGACGAGGGCAACATCGCCATCGTCGCCGGTTTCCAGGGTGTGTCCGCCGACAAGAAGGACATCACCACCCTGGGCCGCGGCGGCTCGGACACGACCGCCGTCGCCCTGGCCGCCGCGCTCGACGCCGAGGTCTGCGAGATCTACACGGACGTCGACGGCGTCTTCACCGCCGACCCGCGCGTGGTGAAGAAGGCGAAGAAGATCGACTGGATCTCCTTCGAGGACATGCTGGAGCTCGCCGCCTCCGGCTCCAAGGTGCTGCTGCACCGCTGCGTCGAGTACGCGCGCCGCTACAACATCCCGATCCACGTCCGCTCGTCCTTCTCCGGACTGCAGGGCACCTGGGTCAGCAACGAACGACCCGTCGAGCAAGGAGCCGAGCAGGTGGAGCAGGCCATCATCTCCGGTGTCGCCCACGACACCTCCGAGGCGAAGATCACCGTCGTCGGCGTCCCGGACAAGCCGGGCGAGGCCGCCGCGATCTTCCGGGCCGTCGCGGACGCCGAGATCAACATCGACATGATCGTGCAGAACGTGTCCGCGGCCTCCACGGGCCTCACGGACATCTCCTTCACGCTCCCCAAGGCCGAGGGCCGCAAGGCCATCGACGCCCTGGAGAAGACGAAGCCCGTGATCGGCTTCGACTCGCTGCGCTACGACGACCAGATCGGCAAGATCTCCCTGGTCGGCGCCGGTATGAAGACCAACCCCGGGGTCACCGCGGACTTCTTCAAGGCGCTGTCCGACGCGGGCGTGAACATCGAGCTGATCTCCACCTCGGAGATCCGCATCTCGGTCGTCACCCGCGCCGACGACGTCAACGAGGCGGTACGCGCCGTCCACACCGCCTTCGGTCTGGACAGCGACTCGGACGAAGCCGTCGTCTACGGCGGCACCGGTCGCTGACGTCCTGGCCCCCTCGATGACGCCCGGGCCCCCTCGATGAGCCGCAAGCCGACGCTCGCGGTCGTGGGGGCGACCGGGGCCGTCGGGGCGGTGCTGCTCCAGATGCTCACGCACCACGCGGACGTCTGGGGCGAGATACGGCTCCTCGCCTCCCCGCGCTCGGCCGGCCGCAGGGCCACCGTGCGCGGGGAGGAGTGCGAGGTGCTGGCCCTGAGCGAGGAGGCCCTGGAGGGCGTCGACCTCGCCCTCTTCCTCGTGCCCGAGGCCGTCGCCGCCCAGTGGGCGCCGATCGCCGCCGCCAAGGGCGCCGTGGTCGTGGACACCTCCACGGCCTTCCGGGCCGATCCGGACGTGCCGCTGGTGGTCCCGGAGATCAACGCCCCCGCCGCACGGGTACGCCCCCGGGGCATCGTCGCGAGCCCCGGCTGCTCCACCCTGGCGCTGATCGTCGCCGTGGGCGCGCTGCACGCCGAGTTCGGGCTCACCGATCTGGTCGTCACCGTCCAGCAGGCCGCGAGCGGCGCGGGCCGGGCGGGCACGGCCGCGCTGCGCGACCAGCTGGCCCTGGTCACCGGCAGCGAGCTCGGCACCCACCCCGGAGACGTACGGCGGGCCGTCGGCGACCACACCGGCCCCTTCCCCGGGCCCGTCGCGCTCAACGTGCTGCCCTGGTCGGGGGAGCTCGCCGCCGACGGCTGGTCCTCGGAGGAGCTGGCCGTCCGCGAGGAGACCCGCAAGGTCCTGGGCCTGCCGGGGCTGCGCGTCGCGGCCACCTGCGTCCGGGTCCCCGTCGTGACCGGGCACGCCGTCTCGGTGCACGCCCGCTTCGAACGGCCCGTCACCGTCGCCCGCGCCCACGAGATCCTGGCGACCTCGCCCGGCGTGGTGCTGTACGACGCCCCCGCCACGGGCGACTTCCCCACGCCGGCCGACGTCGTGGGCACCGATCCGGCCTGGGTGGGGCGGGTGCGGCGGTCGATGGACGACGAGCGGGCCCTGGAGCTCTTCGTGTGCGCGGACAACCTGCGCAAGGGGGCCGCGCTGAACGCCCTGCAGATCGCCGAGTCGGTCATCACGGTCTGAGCCCGCGAGCGTCCGGAAATCGGCACCGCGTCACCGCTGAAGTTTGTAGGATCTGTGAAGCCCTTGTGAGCAAATCGGCTTCGGATGCCTCTTGAACAGGTCAGATGTCCTGGACGACGATGCTCTTCCCTCCCCTTCGCAACCGGCGGTCGGGCAGGAGGCGTCTTCGCGTGCACCCATCACTACGTGGCCGTTCACTTTGTGGCCGTCCAGACAGCGCGAAGCAGACCGCGAAAGCGGGGCATCGGGGGAGAACGGGTACGCATGAGGACGAACGACGCATCGTCAAAAACGGTGCCGTACGCGTACAACCCTGACGGGGGGAAGCGTGTCCAACAGGCGTGGCAGAGGTACTCGACATCGCTGCGGTCATCCCGCTTCGCGGCTCCGTGGCGCGCCCGCTCCGGCGGCCGCGCCCGGCCGGCGGCATGCCGGTGATCGCCCCCATGCCCATCAGGACCCGCCCGACCGTGAACGGCATCCCGGCGCCCCGCGAGGGCGCTGACGACACGATGGCCGCCGGCACCACCGTCGACCACCTCACCGAGACCTACCGCGCCCACTACCGCTCGCTGCTCGGTCTCGCCGCGCTGCTCCTCGACGACACCGCCTCCTGCGAGGACGTCGTGCAGGAGGCCTTCATCCGGGTCCACTCGGCGCGCGGCCGGGTGCGCGAGCCCGAGAAGACCCTGGCCTACCTGCGCCAGACCGTCGTCAACCTCTCCCGCTCCGCGCTGCGCCGCCGCATCCTCGGCCTCAAGCTGCTCTCGAAGCCGATGCCCGACATGGCGAGCGCCGAGGAGGGCGCGTACGACCAGCTGGAGCGCGACGCCCTGATCAAGGCGATGCGCGGCCTCCAGCGCCGCCAGCGCGAGGTCCTGGTGCTGCGCTACTTCGCGGACATGACGGAGTCCCAGGTCGCCGAGACCCTCGGTATCTCCCTCGGCTCGGTGAAGGCCTACGGCTCCCGAGGGATCGCCGCCCTGCGCGTCGCGATGGAGGCGACGTCATGAGCGGGCCGCTGGACGGCGGACCGTCGGGCGGTGGGGCGTCGGGCGGTGGGGCGTCGGCCGACGGGGAGTCGAACGGCTGGGCGGGGGGCGAGCACAGTGGCCGGGACGAGCTGAGCGGGCTGGGCGGCGTGCCGTCGAACGGCTGGGCGCGGGGCGAGCGCGATGGCCGGAGCGAGCTGAGCGGGCGCGGTGTGTTGGGCGGCGTGCCAGCGGCCGGCGGGGCGTCGAACGGCTGGGCGCGAGGTGGGCACGATGACCGGAACGATCTGAGCGGACGCGGGATGCTGAACGAAGGGCCGGAATCCGGCGCGGCCGACGAGCAGGCGCTGCGGCGGCTGCTCCAGGGCGCGGTGTCCGGGCTCGAACCCTCCGAGGGCACGCTCGAGCACCTGCGCCGCGCCGTGCCCGCGCGCCGCGCCCGCAGACGGCAGGCGGTGGTCGGCATCGCCGCCGCCGTCGTCCTCGTCGGCACCGCCGTCCCGGCGCTCGTGCACGTGGCCTCCTCCGGCGGCACCAGCGCCGACAAGGCCGTCAACGCGGGCCACGGCGAGCAGGCCCAGGGCGGCACCGGCACCGAGACCGGTGTCGAGGGCGGCCAGAAGAGCCACGCCCCGCCGACCGGGACCGTCGTGCCGGAACAGGGCGGCACCGCGGGAGCGGACCGGCCCAGCATCCCGGTGCCCGGCTCGGGCGGCGGCTCCGGCGGCGAGGCCGGCACCCCGACGAGCCCGCCGGTCCCGTCACCGACCTGCGAGGCCGGCCAGCTGAGCGTCAGCGCCGCGCAGGCGGGCGCGCCCGACGCCGACGGCAAGGTCTACGGCAGCTTCCGCATCGCCAACGTGTCCGGCAAGGAGTGCCGGGTCGGCGGCCCGGGCCGGGTCGGCTTCCAGGCGCGGGGCGCGGCCGACGCGGCGAGGATCGCGGTCGTCGACCACACTTTCGGCGACGCGGCGAACGGCCTCCCCGACCCCACGCAGGAGTCGCCGACCCTGGTCCTGACCCCGGCCAACGCCTACGAGGTGCGCTTCGCCTGGGTGCCCAGCGAGACCTGCCCCACCGCCCCCGAGCCGACGCCCACGCCGAGCACGACCACGGGGGGCGGCGGTCCGGTGTCCACCGGCGGCGCCACGGGCGGCTCGGCCGGCACGGGCACGACCGGCAACCCGGCGAGCGCCCAGCTCGTGACGGACGGCACCCCGACCGACGGCAGCGTCGCGGTGACCCACACGGCGGAGGCGGGCGGCCCGGTGGCCGAGGCGACCATCTCCAACGCGTGCGCGGGCACGATCTACCGCACCGGGGTCCTGGACGCGTCCTGAGGCACCCGGCGGGCGCCCCAGGAGCTCAGGAGCTCACAGCCCGAGGGCCGCGTCCCGGGAGGCCTCGGCCTCCCGGCGTATCAGCCGGAACCACATGAAGACCACGAAGCCGGCGAAGACGAACCACTCCGCGGTGTAGCCCAGATTCTGGAACGCCTTCATGTCCAGGCTCGTGCCCGCCGCGGCCGCCGCGGGCACCGGGGTGAGCCCGGCGGGGGAGTCCACCAGCGTGATCCAGGCGTCGTAGACGTCGTCCGGCACCACGTTGACCAGGGCCGCCGCGCTGATCATGCCCAGCTGCCCGGCCGGCAGACCGCCCGCCGTGTTGACGCCCTTGGTGCCCGGATTCTCCGAGGCCTGGAGGGCGCCCGACACGGTGACCTCACCGGACGGCGGGGCCGGCACCACGGCGCCCGAGGGCAGCCAGCCCCGGACCACCGGAAGCATCTTGCCGCCGTCCGTCTTCAGAAGCGTGAGGACGTACGAGCCCGAGCGCCCGTCCAGCGCGCGGTCGGGGACCAGGAACTGCTCCCCGTACCGCCCGCTGGCCTGCGCCACACGGCCGGAGGTCTCCTTGTCCACGGGCAGCAGCGAGTCCAGCGGCTCGGTGCGCTGGGTCGCCGGGTCGGGTCGCCGCTCGGCCTCCCGGTGGGAGTCGACGCGGTCCTCGAACTTGCCCAGCTGCCAGGTCCCCATGAACACACAGAACGGGATCGCCAGCAGGACGAAGACGTTGATCCCCCACCAGCGGGGCGTTCTCAGGAACCGGTACACACCCCCCACGGTACGCAAGCGGCCTCACCCCTCCTGCGGCCGGGTCCCCAGGTGCCTGGCCACGAAGGCCAGGTCCAGGGCGACCTGCTTGATCCGCTCCTCCACGACCAGCGAGCCGTGCCCCGCGTCGTACCGGTACACGTCGTGCACCGCGCCCCGGGCGGCCAGCCGCTCCACGTAGTTGTCGATCTGCCGGATCGGGCAGCGCGGGTCGTTGACGCCGGCCGTGATGTGCACCGGGGCCTTCACCGCGTCCACGTACGTGATCGGCGAGGAGGCGGCGAAGCGCTCCGGCACCTCCTCGGGCGAGCCGCCGAGCAGGGTGCGGTCCAGCGCCTTCAAGCCCTCCATCTCGTCCTCGTACGCGGCCACGTAGTCGGCGACGGGTACGGCGGCGAGCCCCACCGCCCACGCCTCCGGCTGGGTGCCGAGGCCGAGCAGGGTGAGATAGCCGCCCCAGGAACCGCCGGACAGGACGAGCCGCTCCGGGTCGGCGAGGCCGCTCTCCACCGCCCACTCGCGGACCGCGCCGATGTCCTCCAGCTCGATCAGGCCGACCCGGTGCTTGAGCGCGTCCGTCCACTCCCGGCCGTAGCCCGTGGAGCCGCGGTAGTTGACCCGGACCACCGCGTAGCCGTGGTCGATCCAGGCCGCCGGGCCGGACGCGAAGGCGTCGCTGTCGTGCCAGGTCGGGCCGCCGTGCACCTCGAAGACCGTCGGGAACGGGCCCTCGCCCTCCGCCGGGCGCTGCACCAGCGCGTGCACCCGCCCGCCGGGGCCTTCCACCCACACGTCGGTCACGGGCACCGACGGCGGCGCCTTCGGGCCGGGCGGGTCGAGGACGACCGAGCCGTCCGTGGAGCGCACCACCGGCGGCTGGGCGGCCGAGGACCACAGATACTCCACCGAGCCGTCCGGGCGGGCCGTCGCGCTCGACACGGAGCCGGCCGGGGTCTCCACCCGGACCAGGGCGCCGGTGCCGATCTCGTACCGCCACAGCTCGCTGCGCGCCTCGAAGCTGTGCACGACGAGCAGCCCCGAGCCGTCCGGATACCACTCGGCCGACACGTCACCCGGCAGGTCCAGGCGCAGATCCGTCTCGGCGCCCGTCGCCACGTCCCACAGCATCGGCTCCCAGCGGCCCCGTCGCTGGTGGCCGACGAGCAGCCGGGTGTCGCCGCCGACCGGCGCGAAGCCGAGGACGCTCAGGCCCAGCTCCTCCGTACCGCCCTTGGTGTCGTCGAGCTCGGCCACCACCGAGGCGTCGGCCGCGCGCAGGACGCGGACCGAGGAGTGCATCGAGTCCCCGTGCTCGGTGTGCTCGATCGCGATCAGGCTCCCGTCGTGGGAGAGGTCGCCGACGCCCGCCGACTCGCGGTGCCGGTAGATCTCCACGGGCCCGGCCGCGCCCGGCCGCAGCAGGTGGACGGTCGAGCCGTCCTCGTCCGTGGACCGGCCCACCACGACGGTGCCGTCCCGCCCGATGGCGAGCCCCGCCGGATAGGAGGCGTCGAGCCCCGGCACCGCGGGCTCGTCCGTGGCGCCGTGGAAGGGCTGGCGCATCCACACCCCGAACTCGTCGCCGTCGGTGTCCGCGAACCACCAGATCCACTGCCCGTCGGGCGAGAGCGTGCCGTCCGTCGTCCCGTTCGGCCGGTCGGTGACCTGCCGCTGCCCGCCGGTCGCCCGGTCCCACGCGTACAGCTCGTACGTCCCCGTCGCGTTCGACACGAACAGCGAGCGGTCCGGGGCCTCCTCGGCCCACTCGGGCAACGAGACCCGCGGCGCGCGGAACCGCCGCTGCCAGCGCGGCGCGTCGGCCTTCTCGTCGGTCGTCTCGGTCGTCTCGGTCATCTCGGTCGGCTCGGTGCTCTCGGTCGCCTTGCTCTCAGTCATGAAGCCATGATGCTCCGCCCGGCCGACAATTCGTTCGCCCTGTCCGCAACCTGTGGATAACCTCCCGGGCATGTACGCATCGACCCCCGACGACTGGCACGCGGCCAACCGCGCCCGCTGGGACGAACGCGTCCCGATCCACGCCGCCAGCGACTACTACGGCCTCGACGCCTTCCGAGCCGGCAAGGACGCCCTGCGCGACTTCGAGCTCGCGGAGGTGGGCGACGTCACCGGACGCTCCCTGCTGCACCTCCAGTGCCACATCGGCCTGGACACCCTGTCCTGGGCCCGCCACGGCGCCTCGCGCGTCGTCGGCCTGGACTTCTCCGAACCGGCCGTCGAGACCGCCCGGTCCCTCGCCGCCGACCTCGGCCTCACGCCGGAGCAGGCGGTGTTCGTCGCCGCCGACGCCTACGACGCGGCCGAGGCGGTGCCGGACTCCTCGTACGACATCGTCTACACCGGTGTCGGCGCGCTGTGCTGGCTGCCCGACCTGGAGCGCTGGGCCGAGACGGCCGCCTCGCTGGTCGCGCCCGGCGGATTCCTGTACGTGTCCGAGTTCCACCCCATCGTGGACTCCTTCGACGACGAGACCGGGACCCGCCTGGTCCACGACTACTTCGTGCGCGACCCGTGGGTGGACACCTCGTCCGGCACCTACGCGGACCTCGACGCCGCGACCGTCCACAACCGCAGCGTGGAGTGGGTGCACCCGGTCGGCGAGGTCGTCACGGCCCTCGCGAAGGCGGGGCTGCGCATCGAGTTCCTGCACGAGCACGACGTGACCCTGATCCCGCGCTTCGAGTCCCTCGCCCAGCACGAGGACGGCTACTACCGCTTCGCGGCCGACCGCCCCCGGATCCCGCTGATGTACTCGATCAAGGCCTCGAAGGCGCCGAAGGCTTCGTAGGCACCCTGATGACGGCGCGCCCGCCCGCCAGATCCACCGTGGAGCGGTGGGGCGGGGCGCCGTCCTCCTCGTCGTCGCGCATCACGAGGGAGCTCTGCCGCTCCTTCAGCTCGTTCTGCTTGCCCTGCGAGAAGGTGGCGTGCAGCTGCTCGAAGCCGGTGGAGGAGATCTGCCCCGACCGTCGCCCGCGCCCGGTGGCACGCAGGATCTGATCGCCGAACGCGACCGCGGTCAGCAGGATGACGAGCCCCGGCAGGGTCACGAACACGGCGAACTCCATACCGCCATTCTCACGCCCGCCCCGGTCGGACGGAAGACGGACGGACGAGGGGCGTCCCGCATCAGACGAAACGGTCCTGCCACAGCGGAGCATGCAGGTCCGGCGGTATGTGGTGCAGTCGGCGCCCGTCCCGCCCCAGCACCTGCGCGCCCGACTTGTGGGTCCGCAGGCTCAGCGCGGTCCCGGTGATCCGCAGCGAGGGCGCCGCCCGCTCCATCGTCGTGGTGATGTCGTGCAGCTCGCCGACCGAGCGCAGCCAGGCCCCGACGGCCAGGTTGTGCCCGCCGGTCACCGAGGTCACCAGCCGGGTCTGCCGCAGCCGGGCCATCGCCGCCGCCGTCGGGGTCACCGCGAGTGACGGCACGTCCGCCCTGATCAGCGCCCACACCGGCCGCCCCGAGAAGCGCGGCGCCGGGACACAGTGGTGGATCAGCACGTCGCCGCCCAGCAGCGCGTCCAGCCGGCGCCGTACCGTCGACTCGCTCGCCCCGCAGATCCGCGCGAGCTCCGCCGCGCTGCGCCGGGCGTCCCCGGCCAGCTCCAGGGTCAGGGCCTCGTCGAGCTCGGTGACCCGCTGCGGACGCCGCCGCGGCACCCCAGGGCCGCCCTGCGCGGGAACGGTGGGCCCGGTCAGCTGCCGGGCCTGGCGCGGGGTCAACTGGTCGAGCTGCCACAGGTTGCGCGCGCTGTGCACCCCGGTGACCACTTGGGTGCGCGAGCGCGTCACCCCGGGCAGCCGCTGCACACGCAGCGACAGGTAGGAGTCGAGGGCCGCCAGGTCGGGGCAGAGCACGAGCAGCATCAGATCGGTGTCCCCGGTCACCTCGTGCACCCCCAGGGTGTACGGGTCGCCGGTCAGCTCGATCGCGGTCTCCTCGGAGCGGCCGGCCGCGCAGTCCACCTCGACCCACGCGTACAGCGGCGCCTCCCCGCCGGAGTGGCGGAGCAGGAAGCCGTTCCACGCGTAACCGCCCGCCGTCAGGTGCTCCCAGCGGCGCGCGAGGGTGTCGGGGCTGGCGCCGAGAACGGCCGAGAGCTGGGTCCAGCTCGCCCTCGGCGCGAGCTGCAATGCGTGGATCAGCGCGAGATCCGCCTCTCCCAGGACGGTTTCCCCCGTTGGCATGCGCCTCCTTGGTCGTTTTACGACAATAGCTTGGCCGGTTTACTCCTGCCGTCCAGGATTTTGTCCCAGGGGCATATGCATTCAAGCCGTGCCGGCGGCGCCCCGCCATGAAGACAGGCTGAAGAGACCGGGCACGAAGTAACGGGGCGGACAGGGGCAAATGGCGGAAACGGGGCGGCCGTTGGCGGGCCGGGAGCAGGAACTGGCGGTACTGCGCGGCGGGATACGCGATGGTGTGCGACTGCTGACACTGGCCGGGCCGCCGGGCCCGCTCAAGACCCGCCTCCTGAGGGAGGCGCTGAGACGCGAGGGCGTCGAGGCCCTGTGGGAACCGGCCGAGCTGCTGGCCCCCGAGAACCTGCCCGCGCTCGCCCGTCTGCTGCGCCGCAGACTCGCGGCCCCGGGAGCCCCGCGCGTCCTGGTCCTGGACGGCTGGGAGCGGCTCGGGCACAGCGGCGCGGCCCTGGTGGCGGGCCTGCTGCGCGAGGCGCCCGCCTTCGCCCCCGGCCTGACCGTGCTCGTCACGTCCCTGCGGGCCCTGCGCCTCGCGGAGGAGACGACCCTGCCCGTCGCCCCGGGCCCGTCCCACCCGGCGGGCCTGCCGCGCGGAACCGGCACGGACCACGACACCGTCCCCGGCAGCGGTTACGACACCGCCCCAGGCACCACCCACAGCACCACCCCAGGCACCGTCCACAGCACCACCCCCGACCCCACCCTCACCCCCGACCCCGCCCCCGCCCCCGCCCCCGCCCACGAAGAGGGCCCCTCCCTCCTCCAACTCGCCGCCGCCG
Source organism: Streptomyces sp. NPDC094032 (assembly GCF_040303965.1). Classification (NCBI taxonomy): domain Bacteria; kingdom Bacillati; phylum Actinomycetota; class Actinomycetes; order Kitasatosporales; family Streptomycetaceae; genus Streptomyces; species Streptomyces sp. NPDC094032. The sequence goes on from NZ_JBEOUE010000036.1 coordinate 51,805, forward strand.
ACCGGGGCTACACCCAGTGCGACCCGCTCGAACGGCTCCTATGGGAGCGGATTTCCGTCTTCGAGGGCTCCTTCGGCCGCGAAGCCGTCCGTGAGGTGTGCGCCTCCGGATCCCTGCCGGCCGACATCGTCCTCGACGTCCTGGACCGGCTCGCCCCGCTCGCCCTGCTCCCCGTGGACGACGGCGACCCGGGCGAGGACCGCTACTGGATGCCGCCGCCGATGCGCGCGGTCGGCGCCCGCAGGCTCACCGAGCGCGGCGACCGCTGGGCCGTCGTCCTCCACCACCGAAGGTGGTACGTGAAGGTGGCCCGGCGGGCCGCCGACTGGTGGCACGGCGGACGGCAGCTCGACGCCCGCGCGCTCGCCCTGCTCGAACTCCCGGACCTGGCCGCCGCCATGGACCCGACGACGGCGCCGCTCTCACCCGCCGCCGAGGCGGACGCCGCCGTCGAGATCGCCGTATCGCTGTGGTTCCTGTGGGTGGCCTGCGGCCGGGTCACCGAGGGCAGGGCCCGGCTGGCCCACGCGCTCGCCCTGCACCCGGGCCCGGCTCCCGCCCGCGCCCTGTGGCTCGCCGGCTATCTGGAGCTGGAGGCCGGCCACCCCGAGGACGCCGACCCGCTCCTCGTACAGTCGTGGGCGGCGGCGGTACGGGAGGGCGACGACAGGTGTCTGGCCATGCTGGCCCATCTGCGCGGCTCCACGGCCCTGTACCAGGGCCGTACGGAGGCGGCGGCCGAGTTCCGCGACGCCCTGGAGGGGCTCGCCGAGTACCCGGATCTCGGCCCGACCCGGCAGCTGTGCTGGACCGCGCTCGCCCTGGCCCTGGTGCGTACCGACCCGGAGGCCGCGCAGGAGGCGCTGGACCGGGGCGCCGTGCACAGTTGGGCCGGGCGGGACGTGTGGGCCGACGCCTGGGCCCAGTACGCGCGCGCCGAGCTCCACTTCTGGGACGGGGAGCCGGGCCGCGCCATCGAGCTCGCCACCCGCGCCCTGCGGGACCACCTGCGGATCGGCTGCGTCACCGGAGCCACCTGCTCGGCCGAACTCCTCGCCCAGATGCGGATCCTGCGCGGCCGCCCGACCACCGCGGCGCACCTCCTGGGCGCGGTCGACCTGCTGCGCTCCTCGGCCTTCGAGGACGGCTACCGCCCCTCCCGTTTCTGCTCGCCGTCCCGCGAACGCAGCGAGTCGGCCCTGCGCAGGCACCTCTCGGACGGCGAGCTGCGCCGGGCGTACGAGGAGGGCGCGCGGCGCGGGCTGCACGCGCTGGTGGCCGAGCCTTGAGGGGGACGGCCGAGCCGCCATGGGCCGACAACGCTGTCGGTGGCGCTGTCTACGATGAGCGCATGTTCGCCTACGTCGTGTGCGCCGTGTTCCTGCTGCTCTTCGGGGCCGGTGTGCTGCGTGACCGGCGCCGCTTCAGCAACGCGGTGTATCTGGGCCTCGCCGTCACGTTCCTCGGCCTCGGCCTGCTCGCCGAGCTCGACGACGCCCCGGCCGGTGTCTCCGTGACCGTGATCGTCGTCCTGCTGCTGGTGCTCGCGATCGGGCCCCTCGTCCTGGCGGGGCTGCTGTGCGCGAACGGCGTGAAGATGGTCCGCAAGGAGGGCCGCCGCCCCGCCAACCTGCTCTCGTTCCTCGCGGGCCTGGGCATCTTCGGCGTGATCGCCCTGATGGCCACCGCGGTGATCACCCACTCGAAGCCCCTGGGCATCGTCGCGGGCACGCTCCTCATGGTGCTCGCCTACGTCTCCTTCCTCTTCGTCTGCTTCATCGGATACGCCTTCCTGTACGGCAGGATGCGCATCCGCCGGGACGCCGACTACGTGGTCGTCCTCGGCTCGGGCCTGATCGGCGGCCGCCGTGTGCCGCCGCTGCTCGCGAGCCGTCTGGAGCGGGGCCGTGAGGTGTACGAGACGCTCGCCGCCCGCCGCGAGGTGGACCGGACGCCGGTGCTCATCACCTCCGGCGGGCAGGGCCCGGACGAGGAGCTGCCGGAGTCGCACGCCATGGCGGACTACCTGGTGGAGCGCGGTTTCCCGGCGGACCGCGTCCTGCGGGAGGACCGCTCGCGCACGACGGAGGAGAACATGCTCCTCAGTAAGAGCCTGATGGAGCGGGACCGCCCGGGCTCCGAGTGCGTGATCGTCACCAACAACTTCCACGCCTTCCGGGCCGCGCTGATGGCCCGCAAGGCGGGGGTGAACGGGCAGGTGGTGGGCTCGCCGACGGCCGCGTACTTCTGGCCGAGCGCGACGATCCGGGAGTTCGTGGCGGTCTTCCTCCAGTACCGCGCGGTGAACCTGGGGATCTGCGCGGCCCTGGTCCTCATGGGCTGCCTGGCCTGGGTCGTCAGCTAGGCCGCCGGCCGACGTTCCCCGCGCCGCCGCCCTACGCTGGAACGAAGGGGCGGCCACGCGCGCGCGGAGGCGACGTCATGAGAGCACGGCACCACTTCCACATCGACTACCGGGGCCATTCGGTCAGCGCCACCGTCCAGACCGGCCACACCCCGGTCGTCGAGGTCCTGGTGGACGGCAAGGAGACGGGCCACGCCACGACCCGGGACGACCGCCCGGTGACGGTCCGCATCGAGCTGCCCACCGACCCGCCGACCCCGGTCACCGTCCGGGCGACACCGGGCCCGGGAGTGCCCCGCTGCCTGCTGCTCGCCCCGGAACACCCGGACGGCCACGTGATGGCCCCCCGCGTCTACTGACCGGGCTCAGCCGACCCAGGCCATCCCGATCAGCAGGAAGACGACGAAGGCGATGGCCCCGGCGACCGCGGCGGTCCTGCGCGGCCGCCGCCGGGAGATCACGGCCAGCGGATTCTCGGCCGGCGCCTGCGCCCGTCGCCCCCGGGACGCGGTTACCGGCGCGGTCGGCGGCGGAGGCGGCACCGGCGCGTGCTGCGGCCGCTGCTGTACGGGCGGGGCCGGGGCGGGCGCCACGGCCTGCGGAAGGGGCAGCGGCTGGTCCCGCCACGCCCCGGAGCCGAACCACTCGGAGATGGCCTGCGCCCCCGGCCGCTGCTCCGGCTGCTTGGCCAGCAGCGTCAGCAGGAAGGACTCGAACGCGGCCGGCATCGCGACCCCGACCTGCCGGGGCGGCGCGGGCGGGGTGTCGATGTGCTGGTAGAGCAGGGCCGTCGCGGTGTCCCCGCGGAACGGCGGCCGCCCGGTGAGCAGTTGGTAGAGCACGCAGCCGAGCGAGTACACGTCGGAGGCGGGCGAGGCGGGCTGCCCCAGGGCCCGCTCGGGCGCGAGGTAGAGCCCGGTGCCGACGATCTGGCCCGTGGTGGTGAGGGCGGCCGACGGGTCGTCCACGAAGCGGGCGATGCCGAAGTCGGCCAGCTTCACGGTCCCGTCGGCGTCCCTCAGCAGGTTCCCCGGCTTGATGTCCCGGTGCACCACGCCCTCCCGGTGGGCGGCGGCGAGCCCGGCCGCCGCGTGCGCGGCCACCGTCGCGACCTGCTCGGCCGGCAGCACGGGCGCCTGCCCCCGGTCCCCGGCGAGGCTGTCCCCGTGGACCAGCTCCATGACGAGGTACAGCTTCCCGTCCCACGTACCGAAGTCGAAGACGCCGACCACATGCGGATGGCTCAGCCGCGCCGCGGTCTGGGCCTCCATCCGGAACCGCTCGGCTGCGGAAGGATCGTGCTCATGACCCAGCATCAACTTCACGGCCACGTCGCGCCCGAGCACCTCGTCGGTGGCCCGCCACACCTCGCCCATGCCGCCACGCCCGACACACATGTGGAGCCGATATCGGTCCGCGACCAGCACCTGAGACCCACCCTTCTTCTCGACGCCCCATCGTAGAGCCGCCTCCTGAGGGAACCTCAGGCCGGGCACACGGCAGGGAACCGCTCAAGGGACGTAAATGCGATGCCCCGCGATGACGGAGCGTGGCACAGTCGGCGGATGTCCAACGACGTCGCGTATCCCGTCTTCCGTACCCCCGACCCGCTACTCGCCCTGAGCACCGCACGCCGGCTCATGGAGTTCGGCCGCCGCGAGTATTCCGAGGTCGCCGCGTACGCGGAGTTCTCCTCTGTCGCCGAGGTGCGGCGGGTGGCGGAGGCGATGCCCGGGGGATGGTTCCGCGGGGCGTCGGAGCTCAAGGAATTCGCCGGGGTGCCGTTCGAGGACCAGCCCCCTTTCGTGGTCGGCGTCCCGGCGGCCGACCTGCCGACCGAGGCGTCCGCGTTCGAGGGGCGGCTACCGGTGGAGTGGGACGTGTTCGACCAGCCGGTCGGCAGCATCGAGGACGCCTTCACCGCGGCGATCGGTCCCAGCACGGGCGAGATCAACTGGTCGTCACTACAGTGGCCGCCCGCGCCCGAGCTGGGATTCCGCGGCGAGTCCAACCACGCTGAAGTAACCCTCCTCTTCAACACCCACACCCGCTACGCGACCGAGCCCGCCGACGACCACACCATCCTCGTCCACGTCCGCAGCGCCAACTTCAACGGCCACGAGAGAAACGAGCCATACGCCCACTGGCTCGCCGCCCAGGCGGGCCTTACCCTCATCGGCCCCGCACAGGAGAGCTGACAACGCCCGCTCCCTGCGAGTAGTCAACCAGGTGACCTCCAGCATGGGTGTTCACCCCGTACAGGGGTACCGTCGGCCTGGTCGCAGGAGAGGGGGAAGGCTGTGCTGTATGCGCACGAGGTGATCCTGAACGAACTCGCGCAAGGCCTCAGATCGACGGCTGAGGGGATCGAGTGGTTCGAGGGCCTGTCGGAGGATGACCAGCGCGAGGCGGTCCATGCCCTGGTGCTGTTCTGCGATCAGGCTCGCGCTCGCGAGGCCGATGTCCCCGAGAGCATCGCCCGCTCCGGCATTCGCCCCACTCACACGCCCGCCGTCATGCTCATGAAGGGGCGCTTCGGGATGGCTCAACTTCCGGCGTACGAACTCACGAAGTCATTTCGCCTGCTCGTCGCCCTCTTCGGCATCGCCGATTCCCGCAGGCGGGCGCTGTACTGCGTCGACGGATGCGGTCACGAGTGGCACAACATGTCAGCTCAACCACAAGCTCCGGCCTAGGTCGTCGCCGCAGGCCGACACCTGCGAAGACGCCCGAACGACGCGCTCCTCAGCCACGACGAGACGGGTACCGACACGGAGCGACCACACCGGCCTCCGCCGCATCGCCGTAGCAGATGCTCCCCGCCGGCCCCGTCCCTCCGAATGAGGTTCGAGTGGAGGCGGGGCCAGGTAGTTCGGTATTGCACCTAATCAGAGTGCTGGCGTCGGGCGGCGTAGCGGCTGGGGCAAGCCAAGTCGGCTCGTCTCACCAGGTGAGCGCCGCGCCGGATCATGGCACAGGCCAGAGCTCACCCCGCTGTTCGTCTGTCTCGTACAACCTCCAAGCCGGCCACCGAATGGCTTCGACTTCTCCGTTGTCGCTGCCCAGCAAGTGCCGTCGATGCAGCATGAGCCGAAGGTGGCGGGCCGCGTCGGAGCCCTCTTCGACCCCCCTGTCGAGAAGTACAGCTCTGGTTCCGGCGGCGTCGATGGCTCCCACCAGAGCGTCCGCCGGATGCCCGTTGACTGTCTCGCCCAGCGTGATGGTGGCTTCCGTTGTGTGGGACAGGGCCTGATACAGGCGTTTGAGGAGGACTTCCTCGTCTCCGCCACCCGGGGGTACGCCGTTCCGCTCCGCAGCCTCCAGTAGCGCGGTGCCTACGCCTCCTCGCTGTCGCCAGAGTTCCTTGTCCCCCACCACGATGAGGTGACTGCGTGCTCGGGTGATGGCGACGTTCCACAGGTTCAGCTGTCCACTGACCCACTCGACGGCGCCTGTATGCATGCCTTCGCCGACGACGAGGGAGAACACCATGACATCGCGTTCGCCCCCCTGGAAGGTGTGCACCGTACCGATGCGCAGGCGCTCCTCGTCGTACGGTCGCAGCCGCCTGCGCAGCGCTTCAGCCTGCGCTGTGAAGGGAGTGACAACGCCGACGGTGGCCTCGGGCGGCAACTGGTCCAACAGGTAAGTGACGCTGGCGAGCACTTTGCGGATCTCGTCATCGTTGGCCCAGGAACCACCGAACGGAGGGCGGGCGGCTCGGCCGGTCACATCCGTCCAGATGACGGCGGGGCGGCGTGCCAGAGCGGGACGGCCACGGATGTCCGTGAGAAGAGTCAGCCCACCGTCGTAGAAGAATTCGTTGGAGATTCCGGCGATGTGCGGATGGCAGCGGAAGTGCTCGTCGAGAAGCAGTGTGCCGCCTGCGGACTGCTCGGCAGCGTGGAAGGCGGAGTGGCGCCGGTAGGCGAGGTGGTGCTTCTCCAGCCAGTCGGACCGCAGCCCGTTCCCGCGCCGGATGAGAGCTTCGCGGGGCGGGCTGGTCTGCGTGATGTGCGTGAGCTGCATGGGGTCGCCGATGACCAGGGCGCGCCGCGCGCGGAACAGCAACGGCAGGACGTGGGGGATGGCGCACTGGCTGGCCTCGTCGATGACGACGAGATCGAACAGTGCCGGGTCCGGAGGAAAGCGCCGGGCGGAGAGGCTGGTCACTGCCCATCCGGCTACTACGGGCGCGTCCGTAGACGTTCCCGGGCGCCCGAGAAGCCTTCCCAACTGTGGCCAGTCGCCGCGTTTGCCGTCCCGAGCCGTCAACAGGTCCAGAATGCGGCGGCGTCCGGCCCAGGCGGCGGCTTGGACCGTGGTAGCCAGGAGGGTGCGTGAAGCGTCCTGGACGGTGCTTTCCGCATCGTGCAGGGTACGCGTGAGCGCTGTGTCGTCAACGGTGGCCGCATGCTCGCGCCCGTCACGCCACTCCGCCTCGGCCGTGGCGAAGCCGGCTAGCGCGAGGCACCCTGTGGCGGGATCACCGGCGTACCTCCCCAGCCCGGCCTTGCGCAGGAAGCGGGTTCGGCGCCACGATCCTAGGAAACGGGCGTGGGCGAGGCGACGCGCCTTGCCCACCAGTTCCTTCGGTCGGGGCGGGCCACCGAGCAGGTCCTGGAGCTCACTGACGGTGCTCCCGAGCTTTTCCGCGTGGTGGGCGCGGGATTCGCCTGCTTCGCGAAGCCGTAGCTCGGTCTCCGCGATGTAGGCCAGAAGCTGTCGTACTTCTGCCAGACGGTCGGTGGCCAGTGCGGTTGCCATGGATGCCGTGGCCACGGTGGTGGACGGCTCCGGGCCGGTACGCAGCGCGTGCAGCGCGGCGGCCTCGTGCTCCGCGTTGCTCTTGCCGTTCTTCCGTGCTGAGCCGGTGCGCACGACGCTGCCGGGCACCAGCTTGTCGCAGCGGCGCCAGACCTCGTCCACGGCGTCGTTGTTGGTGGACGCGACCAGTACGGTCTGACCTGCCGCGATCGCCGTGGCCACGAGATTGGCGACCAACTGGCTCTTGCCGGTGCCGGGCGGCCCCGTGGCCACGGTGAGGCGGCGGGTCATGGCGGATCGAAGAACCGCCGTCTGGGCCTCGTTGCAGGGCAGCGGCGTCACGAGGCGTACCGGTTCGGGGTCCATGTGGGCGAGGGATCGGGCGCGCTGAGAGGTGTCGGGCGCGAGGGCCCCGAGAGCGGTCCTTCCGATCTGGTCCGTCTTTCTGGAGATGTCGGCGAAGTCGCTGAGAAGCCCCTTTGTGAAGCCTGTCTGGGGGCGTGCCGCGAACAGGACCGCGGTGTTGCGCGCCCCGTGGCCGGGCGTGCGGACGTCGATGCGGTCGGCGAGCTGGTCGGGACGGAGCTCCTGCACGCACGGCAGCTCGAACTCCTGCGTGAGGAGGTTGCGCACCTCTACCGCCATACGGTCGTGCTGTCCTCGATGCCAGGACGGCTGAAACGTGTCGACGAGCTGGTTGGCCTCCTCCTCGCCCAGCCAGTCGTGCGCCAGCTGAGGATGCGGCTGGACCGGGCCGTACGGCTTCAGCCGCACCTCGCCCTCGTCCTGGACGATCTCGACCCGGCGTACCAGCAGGGGCGCGAACTTCGGCTGTCGCCAGGGGTGTCCGTTGCGAGGCCGGGTGAGGACCACAGCCGGGTAGCCCGCCCAGAGCTCGGCATCTTCCTCTGCCGCTGAGTCCACCAGCGGGGCTGCCTCCTCGGGGAGCGCGACGCAGCCGTCGTCATCGACGTCGCCGGAGATGAACCTCTCCGCCCCTCCCAGGCATACGTACGACGTGTCCCGATGGCTCACCTCCATCAGAGGTGTCTCGGCGCTCTCGGCCAGGACGCACTCGCGGTAGTAGTCCAGCAGGTTGGCCCAGGTGGGCTGTGCGTGAGCGGATTTCGCGGCGCGCGGTTGTGTCGCTTCTCCGGCTGCGGCCCGGGGCCTAGAGCTCAGAGGGTCGAGGATGGGGGCCCGGCCGAAGGGGCTGTCCGCGATGACGATGCGGTCGTCGACGCCGAGCGCGGAGTGCACTGGCACCTGACGTCCGCCGTCCTGGGCACGCATGCGCCGGTTGACGTAGTGGAACAGGTCACTGACCGTTACCGCTTGGCCGCCGTCCTTGCTGACCTTCCCTGTGCGTAGCGCCTCGATGACCTCGCCGGTGAACGCCGACGGCTTCACCTCATCGCCGCTGCCCGCGTCCGCATACGAATCCTCCCCGGCCCGCGAGGACGACAGGACGTACACGCCCCTGCTGGTCAGCGGGGGCGGCTCGCCGGACTTGGACACAGAGCTCTCGGGACGTCGGTCCGACGTGCGCAGACCCACGGCGAACCCGCCGCTGCGGCAGCAGTCGATCATCACGATCTTCTGCGGGGACACACACTCTTCCAGCGCGTCGTTGAGGAACCCCGCACTGACACCGGTCGAGGCCACCCGGTCGTAGTCGGTGTCCTTGGCGACGAAGTGGAACTCGCCGCCGTCGCGTACGGTGCGTACACCGTGCCCGGAGACGTACACAAGCGCGAGTTCGTCCTCGTCGCGCTCCTGAAGGAACTCGCCGATGGCCGCCCGCATGTCGTCGGCGGTGAGATCGGAGCGGGTCTGGACGGAGACGAAGCTGCCGATGTTGCGATGCTTCAGGACCTGGGTAAGTCCCCACACATCCGCCCGTACGGAGGCCAGCGGCGAGAAGCGGCCGTCGTCGTAGTGCTCGTTGCCGATCAGGAGGGCACGGCGCTTGTGGAAGCGGGTCACGCCGTGCCGTCATTCGGTTCTGGACCGTCGCTGTCGGCGACCCGGTCCTGGAACTCGCGGACCATACGTTCCTGTGCGGCGTCCGGCCGTCCGGTGATCTCGATGGAGTCGTGCCCGACGGTGACTACTACCTTGCGGTGCCGCTCTTTCGCGCACCACTCCTTGATCAGGGTGATCAGGACCTGGGACGCCGGACGCGCGACGGCGGCGGTGGTGGCGGCCCAGAGAGCCACCTCGCCGACACCGCTGCCCTTACGACCCGGTTCGGTGGCGCCGTCGACGTCATGGAATCCGACGGCGAGGCCGTCCGTCCTCCCCAGGGTGTCGTGGAGATCCCGGGTGAGGCGCTCCTGCCGGAGCGTGTCGCCGCCTGTGGGCACGGCGAGTGTCCACTGTGGTCCCCCGTTGTGCATGTGCTGCTCCTCGCGTCGTTGTTTGTCCTGTCCGATCGGCGACTTTGGCACGAGGTCGTTCCCGGGTGACAGCCCGGGTCCACGGGAGCGGCAGCATTTGGCCACCTCCGCGATGTGCAGCAGCCTCTCAGCCATCGACTCTCGTCTTCCCGGGCGCACGGCGTTCTTGTCGACCGCGATGCCCTAGGCGTCGCTCAGGTCGCTCGGATCACGGGCCGGCACCGGCGGGTTGGACCAGGCGATTCTGCCCTCCTGATCGAGGGCGAAGCCGTCCCGCTCCAGGACCACCCTGATGTCGTCCAACTGCTTTGGCGTCCCCAGATCACCCGGGTCGCGGTATGCACGGATGAACTCCTCGAACATCCGGAGCGCACGCCGCACCTGATTCGGGTCTGCCCGGTCCACGCCTTCCGCGTAGAACATGAACTCGGTTCGACGCTGGCCCGAGTCCAGGTACTTCGGCTCGTCTGGAGGGAGGCGTCGAGTCCTCACCGGCGATCTCACGCCATAGTGCCGTAGCCGCGGAGCCAAATGCCGTAACTGCCTCCGGATCCGCGTTCTGCTACGACGGGAGCGGCCTGCGAAGGTGACTGCGGCCTCTGCCTTGTGGCCGGCGTCCATCAGCCTGAGCGTAAAGGCGCCCGGGTCGTGTATTGGAGTGTCCCGCGCGGGGCGTAGCCCGCCCGGCAGTCCGTCGCGTCCTCGACCTCGTTGCAGTTCCGAACTTGACTCCCAGAACGACCCCAGAAACCACTCAGGGGCCTGATTCGATCTCTCGAATCAGGCCCCTGACCTGGTCTTACGGCTGTCGGGGTGGCGGGATTTGAACCCACGACCTCTTCGTCCCGAACGAAGCGCGCTGCCAAGCTGCGCTACACCCCGATGTCGCTGCTTTGTTCTTCACGTCGCGGCGACATCGATTACTTTAGCCCACCCGCGCCCAGAGACGAAATCCGTTCCTCGCGGCCCAGGAGCGCCGGGCGGAAACGGTCCGTGGTGACCAGGACGAGGCCCAGGGCGTAGAAGGCCAGGCCCAGGGCGACGGCGTTGGTGAGGACGCCGGTGTAGCCGTGGGCGGTGACGTCCAGGAAGGGGTACGTGTAGCGGGTCGGCGTGTCGGGGGAGACGAGGGCGCCGCGGACCAGGGCGAAGAGCAGGTAGGCGCCGGGGGCCGCCAGCCACTGGGCCGCGTGGCGCCAGCGGAGGGCTCCGGGGCGGGTGAGCAGCAGCCAGTCGAGGAGTACGCCGATCGGGGTGACGGTGTGGAGCAGCTGGTTGGCGACGGCCCTGGCGCCGGTGAGCCGGGCGATGGCGGCGGCCTCGTTGAACTCGCTCGCCGGGTTGTCCAGCGCCAGGTGGAAGACGAGCCCGACCACCGAGACGCACAGCAGCACCCCGCCGGTCCACAGCGCCGGCAGCGGCGGGCGGCGCGTCCAGGCGCGGACGGCGCCCATGCCGAGGACGCCGGCGACGGCGGTGTTCGACCAGATCGTGAAGAAGCTGAAGACGACGAGGGGGTTCCCCTCGACGCACTCGATCACGATGCCGGTGATCGCGGCCAGCGCGATCAGGCCGCGGAAGGGTGCGGTGACGACGGCGGTGTTCGGCATGGGGTCACCGTATGCGCCGTACGGGTTGTCCGTACGGGTCCGTCCGCAAGGGTCGTCCGTACGGGATCGCGCGTACGGGATCGCGCGGACCGCTCAGTCGCTGGCCGTCAGGGTCAGCAAGGTGACCTCGGGCGGGCAGGCGAAGCGGACCGGGGTGAAGCGGTTGGTGCCGCAGCCGGCCGAGACGTGGAGGTACGAGGTGTGGCCGCCGGCCGTGTGGGTGGAGAGGCCCTTCACGCGGTCGGTGTCCAGGTCGCAGTTGGTGACCAGGGCGCCGTAGAAGGGGATGCACAGCTGCCCGCCGTGGGTGTGGCCGGCGAGCAGTAGCTCGTAGCCGTCCGCCGTGAACGCGTCCAGCGCCCGGAGGTACGGCGCGTGCACCACGCCCACCGTGAAGTCGGCGTCCCGGTCGGGGCCGCCCGCGACCCGCTCGTACCGGTCGCGCTTGATGTGCGGGTCGTCGACGCCGGTGAAGGCCAGGTCGAGGTCCGGCAGCTTCAGCCGGCCGCGGGTGTTGGTCAGGTTCACCCAGCCCGCCGCGTCGAACGCGTCCCGCAGCCCCTCCCAGGGGTTGTGGATCGCGCCCACCACCGGCGGGTTGCCGTTGAGGCCGTGCCGGCCCTGGACCTTCTCCTTCAGGTAGAGCGCGGGGTTGCGCAGCCGCGGCCCGTAGTAGTCGTTGGAGCCGAAGACGTACACGCCCGGGAACTCCATCAGCGGGCCCAGCGCGTCGAGCACCTCGGGCACGGCGTTCGGGTCGGAGAGGTTGTCGCCGGTGTTGACGACGAAGTCGGGGCGCAGCCCGGCCAGCGACTGGAGCCAGGCGCGCTTCTTGTTCTGGCCGCTCACCATGTGGATGTCGGAGACCTGGAGGACCCGCAGGTCGCGCATGCCCCGGGGCAGCACGGGAACGGTCACCCGGCGGAGCCGGAACGAGCGGGCCTCGAAGCCCGCCGCGTAGACGATGCCGGCCGCGGCCGTCGCCGTGAGGCCTGCCGTGATCTTCAGGGGGATCCCGTACCGTGCGCGCATCCCCTTATCGTCGCAGACCCGATGGGCGGAAATGCGCGGGCGGTCGCGGTGCGACACCTGACACACTGGGACACATGACCACGCTCAAGGCCAAGCTCAAGGACGAACTGAACGTCGCGATCAAGGCGCGCGACGAGCTCCGCTCTTCGACCCTGCGGATGACCCTCACCGCCATCACCAAGGAGGAGGTCGCGGGCAAGACCAAGCGCGAGCTCTCCGACGACGAGGTGCAGATGGTGATCGCCAAGGAGGCGAAGAAGCGCCGCGAGGCCGCGGAGGCCTTCACGGCGGGCGGTCGGCCCGAGCAGGCCGCGCGCGAGCGGGCCGAGGGCGAGCTCCTCGACGCGTACCTGCCCAAGCAGCTCTCCGACGCCGAGCTTGAGGCCGTCGTGGCCGCCGCCGTCGAGGAAGCGAAGGCCGCCGGTGCCGAGGGGCCGCGGGCCATGGGCGCCGTCATGAAGATCGTCAACCCCAAGGTCGCCGGGCAGGCGGAGGGCGGCCGCGTCGCCGCCACGGTGAAGCGGCTCCTCGCCGGCTGACCCAGGATGTAGAAGGACGTAGAAGGAAGAGGGGTGCCCCTCCCGGAATCCGCGGATTCCGGGAGG